>DATEFR010000753.1:0-10489 GCA_035280545.1 Burkholderiaceae bacterium
TCGGGCCACTGCGGGCGCGCGCAGGTCGTGCGGTGCAGGTGCGCGAGGTGGCGGTCGGCGTCGACCTTGGGGTTGCGCGTGCCGCTGAACCAATGCGCGAGCTCGGCCGGCGTCGGCATCGCCGGGGCGCACGCGTGGCGCGACACGACGATCGCGCCACAGGCGTTGGCGATGCGCGCCGCGCCGAAGAAGTCCTGGCCGGTCAGGAAACCGGTCATCAGCCCGGCCGCGAATGCATCGCCGGCACCCAGCACGTTCATGACCTCGACGCGCTCGCCCTGCGCGGTCGGCGCGTCTTCGATGCGCGCCGGCACGTCGCCCGCGATGAAGCAGCAGCCTTTCGCGCCCAGCTTGACGACGAGCGCGGCCGGCGTCACCGCGCGCACCGCGCGCAGCGAGCCCAGCAGGTCATGCGCGACCCCGCCGGCAATCAGAAACTCCTCTTCGGTGCCGATCAGCAGATCGAACTGCGGCAGCACCTCCTGCAGGCTCGCGGTGACGCCGGCGTCGGTCACGTAGCGGTTCTCGCCTTCACCGCGTTTGGTCAGCCCCCACAGCACCGGTCGGTAGTCGATGTCGAGCACGCGGAGCAGGCCGTGCCGGCGTGCGTGGCCGAGCGCGGCCAGCGACGCACGGCGCACGGTAGCCGTCGACAGATGCGTGCCGGTGATCAGCAGTGCGCGGCAGTCGGCGATCTGCGCTTCGGGGATCAGCTCGGCGGCGATTGCCATGTCGGCGCAGTTCTCGCGGTAGAACAGCAGCGGAAAGGTGTCGCGGTCCTTGAGGCCCAGCAGCACCAGCGCGGTCAGGCGCTGCGGGTCGACCTGGACCATGCTGGTGTCGCAGCCCTCGCGCTGCAGCGTCTCGACCAGGAAGCGGCCCATCTGCTCGTCGCCGACGCGCGAGATCATCGCGCTCTTCAGCCCCAGCCGCGCCGCACCGAACGCGATGTTGGCCGAACTGCCGCCCAGGTACTTCGCGAAGCTCGCGACGTCCTCGAGCCGTGCGCCGATCTGCTGCGCGTACAGGTCCACCGCGAGGCGGCCCAGGCACGCGAGATCGAAGCGCCGGCCCTCGGGAATCTGCAGACTGCCGGTCATATCGTCACGCCCTCGAGGTCTTCCATCATCGCTTTCATTTCGGCGCCGCCGGCCATCATGTCGAGCACGGCCTCCTTGCTGACCTTGTCCTTCGCGAACGTGCCCATCGATTTGCCGCGGTTCAGGAGCGTGAAGCTGTCGCCGACCGGGTACGCGTGGTTCACGTTGTGGGTGATGAAGATCACCGAGATGCCGCGGTCGCGCGCCCGCTTGATCAGCTTGAGCACGTTGACGCTCTGCTTCACGCCCAACGCGGCCGTCGGCTCGTCGAGGATCAGCACGCGCGCGCCGAAGTGGATCGCCCGCGCGATCGCGAGGCACTGGCGCTCGCCGCCGGACATCGTGCCTATCATCTGATCGGGGTCGCGCGCGCGTATGCCCATGTCGGCCAGCTTCGCGCTCGCGGTGCTCGCGGCCAGCGCGTGGTCCATCACCGGGATGCAGCCGAACAGCAGCTTCTTCGGCTCGCGGCCCATGAAGAAGTTGCGCGCGACGCTCATCAGCGGGACCAGCGCGAGATCCTGGTAGACCGTGGCGATGCCGGCATCGAGCGCCTCGCGCGGCGAGGCGAAGTGCACCGGCGTTCCGTCGACCAGGTACTGCCCCTTGTCGGGCCGGTGGACGCCGGCCAGCGTCTTGATCAGCGTGCTCTTGCCGGCACCGTTGTCGCCGAGCAGGCAGTGCACCTCGCCGCGCTTGAGCCGCAGCGTGACGCCCGAGAGCGCGATCACCGACCCGAAGAACTTGCTGATGTCCTCGAGCTGGAGGATGTAGTCACTCATTGGAGCCCCTCGTCGAACGAGTACGTTCGCCGATCCCCCGAGGGGATGCGGGCCGGCTTGGGAGCGGCCCGGCGCTCGGCCCGCGGTCGATCAGAGTCGAGATGTGTCATGAGTGCCTCAGCGTCGCCCCATCGCCACACGGCGCCGGATGAAGTTGTTGAACAGCACCGCCGCGAGCAGCATCGCGCCGAGGAAGACGCGGTACCAGTTGTTGTCGATGCTCGTGTAGCCGATGCCGATCTGCACGACGCCGAAGATCAGCGCCCCCAAGGCCGCACCGATCACCGAGCCGTAGCCGCCGGTCAGCAGGCAGCCGCCGATCACGGCGGCGATGATGGCCTCGAACTCCTTCTGGATGCCGCGGTCGGCCGCGGCCGAGCCGGCGTCGGCCACCTGCAGCACCGCGAACAGCGTGGCGCAGAACGCGACGAAGACGAACAGCCCGATCTTCACGCGTGCCACCGGAATGCCGACATTCTTCGCCGCGTTTGCATCGCCGCCGACCGCGAGGATCCAATTGCCGACGCGTGTCTTCGCGAGCCCGAACGCGCCGACCAATGTCAGCACCAGCCACCAGACCATCACCTTCGGGACGCCGATCGCGAGCGCGGTGCCGTCGTCGCGCGCGGCGAGCCAGCCCGCCTTCGCGAGGCCGTCGAACAGCCCGGTCAGCACATGGCCGTGGAACAGCGTGCCGACGATCGGATCGGCGACGATCAGGTCGTGCAACACCGCGCCGCCGTTGCTCGACAGGATGGTCTTGCCCGTCAGCAGCACCGAGATCGCGAGGCTCAGGCCGCGCAGGCTGAAGTAGAACGCCAGTGTGACGATGAAGCTCGGCAGCCCGGTCTTCACGACCAGCCAGCCGTTCACGCCGCCGAGCGCCAGTGCCGTGCCGAACGCGAAGATCGCCGCGAGCCACACCGGCCAGCCCCAGTACAGGCATGGAATCGCCAGCATCATCCCGGCGAAGCCGATCATCGAGCCGATCGACAGATCGAACTCGCCGGCGATCATCAGCAGCGCGGCCCCGACCGCGATGATGCCGAGGAACGCGGCCACGGTGCCCCAGTTGATCACGCCCTCGGCACTGAACATGCCCGAGCCGCCGGCCGCGACGCCGAAGATCGCGAACACCAGCACCGCGCCCGCCAGCGCCCCGAACTCGGGCCGCGACAGCAGCTTGCGCAAGGCGCCGACGTCGCGTACGCGCTCGTCGGCGGGCGGGGCGGCGGCCGCTGCAGGCGCGGCCTGCATCGTCGTACTCATGAGTCACTCTCCCTGAACGGGCGCCGTCGCGTCAGCGGAACTGCCCGGCGTATTTCTCGACCTTGGGCAGCGTGTCCTTGGTGACGAAGCCGGGGCCCGAGCCGATGTGGCGCGGACCGTAGGCAGGCATCAGGCCATAGTCCTCGAAGCGCTTGACGGTCTTGGGATTGGCCTTCACGGCCGCGGCGACCTTCGCGAGGTCGGTGGTCTTCATCTCCTTCATCGTCGCGAGCACCGCGACCGGGATGTAGCCCTGCAGGTACGGCTGCTGGTCGATCGCGAACTGCACCGAGCCGTCCTTGATGCCGCGGGCGATCTCGTCGGAGAGGTCGAAGGTCGCGAACCAGATCTTGCCCTTCTGGCCGCCTTTCTCCAGCGCTTTCAGGGTCGGGATCGCCGAGTTCGGGCCGAGCGCGAGCACCGCCTGCGTGGTCGGGTTCTGGCGCAGCCAGGCCGACACCTTCGATTCGACACCGGTCGGGTCGTCGCCGGAATCCAGCGTGCTCTTCTTGAAGTCGGCGCCGATCGCCTCGGCAAAGCCGCGGCAGCGCTCGAACGAGGCCGGGTTCGTGGCGTAGTGGTTCACGCACAGGAAGCTCTTGATGCCGGCGGCCTTGGCGCGCTCGCCGGCGCCCTTGCCGGCCTCGTACTCGGGCTGGCCCACGTGCATCACCGCGCCGAGCTTCTCGCTCTGCTCGACCGTGCCGGAGTTGATCGTGACCAGCGGGATCTTCTTGTCGGTGACCTTCTTGATCGCGCCTTGCAGCACGTTGAAGTCGGCGATCGTCGTGATCACGCCGTCGTAGCCCTGGGCTGCGGCCTGCTCGATCAGGCGCGCCATGTCGGCCAGGTCGCCGTTCGGCGGGTTGCGGTAGTCGACCTGCACGCCGTAGTCCTCGCCGGCTTGCTTGATCGAGTTCTTGATCGTGTTCCACCACGAATCGGAATCGGGTGCGTGGCTGATCAGCACGTACTTGCCGGCGGCGAAGGCCGAGCCGGAGGCGAGCAGGGCGGTGAGGGCCAGCACCCTGAGCGTTGTTTTCATGCGTTGTGTCTCCGTGTGTGTTTTCGAAGGGGTGGGTCGGGCGTCTGAGCGCCCGGAGGAATCGTAGGCGACGCGAAATAAAAATTCCTTCAGGAAAATACTTAGAAAAAAAGTTCTAAAATTACGCCCTTTCCCCTACAGTCCCGGTCCATGGCGCAGACTCGCTCCCTCGTTCGACGCACCGGCAAGGCCCCGTCCGAAGCGGCCGAGCCGGTGTCGAGCTCGGCGGTGGACGCCTTCCTGGCCCGCATCGGCGCCGAGTTCGAGGGCTTGTCGCGGCAGCTGAAGCAGATCGCGCGTTATGTCGAGCAGCACCGCGACCACATCGCGCTGGAGCGCATCCAGGACGTCGCGGCGCGCTGCGACGTGCAGCCGTCCGCGGTGATCCGCTTCGCGAAGCACTTCGGCTACTCGGGCTGGAGCGAGATGCAGAAGATCTTCCGCGACGGCGTCGCGCAGCGCATCGCGCCCTCGCGCAACTACCAGGAGCGCATCCGCGACGCGATCGGTTCGGCGGCCGGCCGGCTCAGTGCGGCCGATATCGCGCACGAGTTCATCGGCGGCAGCATCGCCGGGCTGCAGGAGCTGCAGCGCGATCTGCATCCGACGACGTTCGGCGAAGCGGTGGACCTGCTCGCCGCGGCCGACACCGTGTGGCTGGTCGGCGCGCGCCGTGCGTTTCCGGTGGCCGCATACCTCGCCTATGCGCTGCAGCACACCGACAAGCGCATCCAGCTCGTGCACGGCGTCGGGGCGATGAACGATGGCCAGCTGCGCAGCCTGCGCGCCGGCGACGTGCTGCTGGTCGCGAGCTTCGCGCCGTATGCGCCGGAGACCGTGCTGGCCGCGCAACTCGGCCGCGAGGCCGGCGCACGCGTGATCGCGCTGACCGACAGCCGCATGAGCCCGGTCGCTGCCGAAACCGACGTGGCATTGGTCGTGCACGAGAGCGCGACGTTCGGTTTCCGTTCCCTCACGACGACGATGGGCCTTGCACAGAGCCTGTTCATCGCGCTGGCCTATCGCCTAGAGCTCGACTACCAACCCATCTCCACCCGCTCGCAGAGCTGAGCCATTGACGACTCCCCATGAAACACGTTGCCCTCTTCGGTGCCGGTCGTATCGGCCGCATCCACGCCGCGAACATCGCCGCGCTGCCCGGCGTTCGGTTGAAGTACGTCTGCGATCCGGTGCCCGACAGCGCCCAGGCGCTGGCGGCCCTGCACGGCGCGCAGATCGCGACAGTCGAGCAGGTGTTTGCCGATCCGAGCATCGAGGTGGTCGCCGTCGCGTCGCCCACCGATACGCACAGCGACCTGATCACGCGGGCCGCCGCGGCGCGCAAGCACATCTTCTGCGAGAAGCCGATCGACCTCTCGGTACCGCGCGCCGAGGCCTGCGCGCACGCGATACGCGAGGCCGGCGTCGCCTGCATGATGGGCTTCCAGCGCCGCTTCGACCCGACCTTCAACGAAGCGCAGCAGCGCCTGGCGCGCGGCGAGATCGGCGCGCCCGAGATGCTCGTGGTCACGAGCCGCGACCCCGGCGCGCCGCCGACGCAGTACCTGAAAGGCTCCGGCGGCATCTTCCGCGACATGCTGATCCACGACTTCGACGTGTTCCGCTGGATCCTCTGCGCCGATGGTGACGAGGCCGACACCGTCTACGCGAGCGGCTCGTGTCTGGTCGATCCGGCGATCGCGGAGGTCGGCGACATCGACAGCTCGGTGGTCAGCATCCGCACGAAGAAGGGCCGCCTCGCGCAGATCAACACCAGCCGGCGCGCGGCCTACGGCTACGACCAGCGCTTCGAGGTGCTGGGTTCCAACGGCATGCTCCAGTGCGGCAACCACCGGCCCAGCGAAGTCGTGCAGTCGGATGCTCATGGCGTGCGCGCCGATCTGCCCGAGCACTTCTTCCTGCAGCGCTATCGCGAGGCCTATAGGCTCGAGGTGGCGCACTTCTTCGAATGCCTGCAGTCGGGCGCGGCGTTTCGCACGACGATAGACGACGGCGTCGCGGCGCAGAAGCTGGCCGACGCGGCCACCGTCTCGTGGCAGACCGGTCAGGTGGTGAGGCTGTGAGCCGGACGTTGAAGATCGGCATCGCCGGCCTGGGCCGGCTCGGCCGCCGGCATGCGCAGACGTTGGCATGGAACACGCGCCACTGCGAGGTGGTCGCCGCATGCAGTCCGGTGCAGGCCGAGCTCGACGCAGCGCGATCCGAACTCGGCGTGCAGCGCACCACCACCGACTTCGCCGAGCTCGTCAACGACCGCGAACTCGATGCGCTGGTGCTGGTGACGCCGACGCCGCTGCATGCCGAGCAGGCGATCGCCGCGCTCGAGGCCGGCAAGCACGTCTTCGTCGAGAAGCCGCTGGCGCTCGATGTCGCCGATTGCGAACGTGTGCAGGCGGTCGCGCGTCGGCACCCCGAACTGGTCGCGATGGTCGGCTTCGTGCGCCGCTTCGATCCGAGCTACCGCAGTGCGCATGCGGCGGTGCAACGTGGCGAGATCGGCCGGCCGTTCCTGGTGCGCTCGCAGACCTGCGACCTGCACGATGCCAGCGGCGCCTTCCTGAAGTTCGCACCGAGCTCGGGCGGCATCTTCATGGACTGCAGTGTCCACGATGTGGACCTCGCCCGCTGGCTGCTCGGCAACCCGAAGGCCGTGCGTGCCTTTGCAAGCGGCACGGTTGCGCTGCATCCCGAGCTCGAGGCCATCGGCGACGTCGACAACGGCGTTGCGATCGTCGAGTTCGACGGTGGCGCCCGAGCGGTGTTCTACGCGTCGCGCACGATGGCGCATGGCCACGAGACGGCGAGCGAGGTGATCGGCAGCGCCGGCAGCCTGACCATAGGCGTGGGCGCGGCGCGTGACCGCGTGATCCGGCGCGATGCGCATGGCGTGGGCCACGCGACGCTGGTCGATTTCCACGAGCGCTTTCGCGAGGCGTTCGTCGCCGAGATGGCGCATTTCGTGGCCGCGTGCCGCGGCGATGAAGCCCCCGCGCTGGAGGTGTCCGACGCCACCGAGGCGACTCGCATCGGCCAGGCGTTGATGGCCTCGCTGCGCAGCGGCACGGTGCAGTCGATCGCCTGAGGACGCCCTAGCCGACGCCGAGCACGCGCCGCAACTGGATCGCTTCGGCGAGATGGCTGTCCTGCAGCGCGGCGTGCCCGTTCAGGTCGGCGATCGTGCGGGCGACGCGCAGCACGCGGTGGTAGCCGCGTGCCGACCAGCCCAGGCGCGCCGCCGCGGCGTGCAGGAACCGCGCGGCGGCGTCGCCGAGTGCGCAGTGAGCTTCGAGCGCATCGCCGGCCAGCTCGGCATTGGCACAACCCTGGCGCGCCAACGCGATCGCACGCGCCGCGGCCGCACGCCGCGCGACTTGCGCGCTCGTGTCGCCGTCCGGCTGCGCTGCGATCGCGTCGGGCGCGACAGCCGGGACCTCGACCTGCAGGTCGATGCGGTCCAGCAGCGGGCCGCTGATGCGGCCCTGGTAGCGGGCGATCATGTCGGGCGAGCAGCGGCATGGTTTCAGCACGCTGCCGTAGTGTCCGCACGGGCATGGGTTCATCGCGGCGATCAGCTGGACACGGGCCGGGAACTCGGCCTGTCGCGCCGCGCGCGAGACCACGATGCGGCCGGTCTCGAGCGGCTCGCGCAAGGCCTCCAGCGCGGCGCGCGGGAACTCCGGAAATTCGTCGAGGAACAGCACGCCGTGGTGCGCGAGCGAAACTTCGCCCGGTCGCGGCGGCGTGCCGCCGCCGACCAGCGCAGCCGACGATGCGCTGTGATGCGGCATCCGAAACACGCGCTGGCGCCAGCGCTCGTGTGCGAACAGACCGGCCAGGCTCAGCACCGCGGCTGACTCGAGGGCCTCGTCGTGGTCCATCTCCGGCAGCAGGGCGGCGAAGCGCTGTGCCAGCATCGATTTGCCGCTGCCAGGCGGGCCGACCATCAGCAGACTGTGGCCGCCGGCGGCCGCGATCTCGAGCGCGCGCTTCGCGTTGGACTGGCCTTTGACCTCGCGCAGATCCGGCAGCACGACCGCGGGCCCCGGCGGCAACGGCGTCGCGCGCGCTAGCGGCAGCCGGGTCGGGGCCGATTCGGGCAGCAGCGCCTGCACGACCTCGAGCAGGTGCGCGGCGCGGTGGATCGTCAGGCCCTCGACCAACGCGGCCTCCTGCGCACTGGCGGCGGGCAGCACGAGTGCGCGAGGCAGGTCGCTGCGGTGTTTGGCCTGGCGCTGCAGCGCGAGTGCCATCGCGAGTGCGCCACGGACGGGGCGCAGATCGCCGGCCAGCGAAAGCTCGCCGGCGAACTCGTAACGGTCCAGCGCGCGGGCATCGATCTGATCGCTCGCGGCGAGGATGCCCAGCGCGATCGGCAGGTCGAAGCGACCCGACTCCTTCGGCAGATCCGCTGGCGCGAGGTTCACGGTGATGCGCTTGTTGTGTGGAAATTCCAGGCCGCTGTTGAGCAGCGCGGCGCGGACCCGCTCGCGTGCCTCCTTGACCTCGGTGTCGGCGAGCCCGACCAGCGTGAAGCTCGGCAGCCCGTTCGCCAGGTGCACTTCGACGGTGACCTCGGCGGCCACCAGCGCGTCCAGGGCTCGGCTGTGAATGACGGCAAGCGACATGGGGTGGTTGGCTGGGTTGGATCCATCGAGGATGGACACGCGAAGAAGAAGGGGGACAGGCCAGCGGGCGCCATTGTGTTCAACGTGACCACGCAGCGCCTTCCCGCTCGGCGGGGCCCTCGCCGAGGGGATTGCGCCCCGTTTGCGCACCAATTGCGTGCGAGCATCGGCGGCGCATCGATATGGTGCGTTGTGTGACGCGATTCAGTTCGGACTGGTCCATCGCAGTGCGGCAACCGCGTGCGAGGGCGCTGGCACACATCGTGCACAACCGGCCCCGCGCCATCTTCCTCATCTCACAAAGAACGGAGTCCCGAGCATGACCAAGTCCCTGCTGATCCTTGCGACAGCCTCGTTGCTGAGCGCGGCGGTGCACGCCGAAGACGCGAGCCCGCTGTCGTTCAACATCGGAGCGGTCAGCGATTACCGCTACCGCGGCATCTCGCAGACGCGCCTGAAGCCGGCGCTGCAGGGCGGCGCCGACTACGCGTTCGCCAGCGGCTTCTACGTCGGCACCTGGGCCTCGACGATCAAGTGGATCAAGGACTGGGAAGAAGCGGCCGGCGTCGACGCCAAGGGCAGCGTCGAATGGGACTTCTACGGCGGCTACAAGGGCGAGATCTCGAAGGACTTCACCTACGACGTCGGCGTCCTGACCTACTACTACCCGAGCAACAACCTCAAGGACGTCCCGGGGTTCAAGAACGCGAACACCACCGAGGTCTATGGCGCGCTGACTTACGGGCCGGCAACGCTGAAGTACTCGCACGCCGTGACCAACTTGTTCGGCACCGCCGACAGCAAGAACAGCGGCTACCTCGACCTGTCGGCGACCTTCGACCTCGGCAACGGTTTCTCGCTGGCGCCGCACCTCGGCTACCAGAAGATCCGCGGCGGCGAGAACGGCGTGGACAACAACGACTTCTCGTACACCGACTACTCGCTGACGCTGGCCAAGGACTTCGGCAGCGGCTTCAGCGGCACGCTGGCGCTGGTCGGCGCGGACACCAAGACGATCAACGGCGTGAAGGCCTACGCGTCGCCGGCCAACGGCAAGGACCTGGGCAAGTTCGGCGTCGTGCTCGGCGTCAAGAAGACGTTCTGATCGTTCAGACCACAACAAGGGGAACTTTCATGAAGATGGTGACCGCGATCGTCAAGCCGTTCAAGCTCGACGAAGTCCGCGAAGCCCTCAGCGCGATCGGCGTTCAGGGCATCACGGTGACCGAAGTGAAGGGCTTCGGACGTCAGAAGGGCCACACCGAGCTGTACCGAGGTGCGGAATACGTCGTCGACTTCCTGCCGAAAGTGAAGATCGAGGCGGCGGTCGACGACGCGATCGTCGACCGCGTGATCGAAGCGATCGAAGGCGCGGCGCGCACCGGCAAGATCGGTGACGGCAAGGTCTTCGTGTCCACGCTCGAACAGGTCGTGCGCATCCGCACCGGTGAAACCGGCAAGGACGCGCTCTGACCGCCTGCCCCCAATAGATCTCAACACGAGACAACCCATGCGGAAAATCATTGCATCCCTTGCCCTGGGCCTCGCGGCTCTGGGCTTCGCGGGCCTGCGCGGCTCCACATTGGCCCAAGATGCCGCGTCGGCGCCGGCATCGGCCGCAGCGGCCTCCGCGCCTGCCGCGGCTTC
>DATEFR010000754.1:0-9827 GCA_035280545.1 Burkholderiaceae bacterium
GTGGCAGCCGCGGCGGTTACGGCGGCGGCGGCGGTGGTGGCGGCTACGGTGGCGGCGGCAGCGGCGGTGGATACGGCGGCAGCCGTTCCGGCGGCGGTGGCGGCTACGGTGGTGGCGGCCGTTCCGGCGGCGGCGGGGGTGGCTACGGTGGTGGTGGCCGCGGCGGCTACTGAGCCCCGACACTGAAAACAAAAAAGGCGGCGGCGCGACAGCGCGCCGCCTTTTTGTTTGCCGGTTCGCGCCGGGTCCCTTGCGGGCGGCTCAGCTCGCCGTGCGGCGCGGCTTGCGTGCACGTCCGGCGAGCAGCCGGTCGTACAGCCAGTTCGGCAGCACGCGCATCAGCTTCGCGACGACGCCCATCTGCCACGGGATCACGCGATAGCTGACACCGGCGGCGATCGCGTCGAACGCGCGATCGGCAAATGCATCGGCCGACAGCAGGAACGGCATGCTGTACGGGTTGCCGCGGGTCAGCGGCGTGTCGATGTAGCCGGGGCCTATCGTCACGACCTTCACGCCGCTGGCGCGCAGCTCGCCGCGCAGGCTCTCGCAGTACGCGACCACGCCGGCCTTGCTCGCGCAATACGCGCCATGACCCGGCAGGCCGCGAATCGCGGCGACGCTCGCGATCCCGACCAGCGCGCCCGAACGCCGCGCGCTCATCGCCGCGATGAACGGGTGGAAGGTGGCGGCCATCCCGAGGTTGTTGGTCTCGAAGGTCGCGCGCATCACGCCCAAGTCCTCGAGCTCGGCAGTGTCCATCCCGACGCTGATGCCGGCATTCGCGATCACGACATCGGGCACGCCCTTCGCCGCGATGCAGGCGCGGCCCGTGGCCACGATGGCATCGACGTCGCGCACGTCGGCCGCGTAGACCGCAGCGCGCGCGGCTTCGATGCCGTTCGCGGCGATCCAGTGTTGCACCTCGTCCGTGCGGCGTGCGACCAGGGCGAGCCGGTAGCCGGCGCGGTAGAAGCGCAGCGCGAGCGCCTGGCCGATGCCGCTCGAGGCGCCCGTGATGAAGACCAGCGGTGCAGTCACGCGTACGCTCCCATCGTTCGAATGCCGCGCCAGGACTCGGTGCGAACGGCACTCAAGGTTTCTTAGGCGCCGGCGCCAGCGTCGCCCGGACCCGCCCCTTGAAGTCGACCGTGCGCGTCAGGTTGTCGTAGTTCATCCCGTCGGCATGGATCTCGGTCGTGCCCTGGGTCACGACCACCGGCAGATGCGAACGCACCCGCTCGGTCGCCATGAACGCATGCAGGAACTCGCCGCGGAAGTCGATCGCCTGGTCGTCGCCGAATGCCTCGCGCACGACATGCGCGCCGCCCGAGAGCTGGATCTCGCTGCCGTCGCTGTTGGACAGCGCGTGATTCGCGGTCGCGGTCGTGATGCGGCCGTCGGTCCCGATTCCGCGGATGCGCGGGTTGTCGATCTCGAGCGTGTCGGTGTCGGGATAGTGGCGCAACTCGTCGCCTTCGAGCTGCACGCGCATGGCGCCTGCCGCAGCGAAGCGCTGCACCGTGAACTGGTGCATCGTGTAGTCGGGCTCGTGGCGCGGCGCCGCGGCAGGTCGGTCGCTGTCGAGCACCGGCGTGTTCTTCACCAGCCACCAGGTGCCGAGCGCGAGCACCGCCATCAGCAGCACCGGCAAGTAGGTCGAGACGGCATCGAACACGCGGTTGGTCCACGGCACCTGTTGCCGCGCCGTGCCGGTCGGCAGCACCGGCGCGAGCGCGATGTCGGGCATGGGCCCGGTGTCGGCCAGCGCCTCGACCAGTGACTTGTCAGCTGCGGCCATGGCGCGGATGAGCAGCAGGGCCGACGTCAGCGTGCCGCATCGAGCGTGATGGCGTGGCCGCGCAGCGCCTCGGCATATAGCCCAGCCGCCATCAACAGCAGATCGCAACACTCGCGCGCCGCGCCGTGTCCGCCGTGCGCATCGGTCACGTAGTGCGCGACCGCCCGCACTTCGATGTGCGCATTGGCCGGGGCGCAGGCGAACGCGGCGCGCTGCAGCAGCGGCAGGTCGGGCCAGTCGTCGCCCATCGCGGCGAGCGTGTCCCAGCCCAGGCCCAGCGTGGTCATCAGCGTATTCGCCGCGGCCAGCTTGTCGACCGCGCCGTAGACCGCATGCGCGATGCCGAGGTCGGCCACGCGGCGCCGCACCGCCGGCGAGTCGCGCCCGGTGATCACGGTCGGCACGATGCCGAATTGCGCGAGCATCTTCAGGCCGTGGCCGTCCAGCGTCGAGAACGCCTTGAACTGCTCGCCGTGCTCGCCGATGTAGATGCGGCCGTCGGTCAGCACGCCGTCGACATCGAAGATCGCCCAGCGCACGCCCTGCGCCTTCAGCAGCAGTTCCGACGGGTACTGCAGCGCGGGTGTCGGCTCGTGCACCGGCATCGTCAGATCACCTTCGCGCGCATCAGGTCGTTCGAGTTCAGCGCGCCGACCAGCACCCCTTGCGCATCGACGACCAGCACGCTGGTGATGCGGTGCTGCTCCATCACGTCGGCCGCGTCGACCGCGAGCGCGTCGGCGCGCACCAGCCTCGGGCTGGGGTGCATCACGTCGGCCGCGGTCAGCGCGCGCAGGTCGACCTCGCGTTCGATCAGGCGGCGCAGGTCGCCGTCGGTGAAGATGCCTTGCACGCGGCCATCGGGCTGCACGATCGCGGTGAAGCCCAGGCCCTTGCCGGTCATCTCGCGCAGCATCTCGGTGAAGCGGGTGGACGCGATCACGCGCGGCACCGCATCGCCGCTGCGCATCAGGTCGTGCACGTGCATCAGCAGCTTGCGGCCCAACGCGCCGCCGGGGTGCGAGCGCGCGAAGTCTTCCTCGCGAAAACCGCGCGCATCGAGCAGCGCCACCGCGAGCGCATCGCCGAGCGCCATCTGCGCGGTGGTGCTGGCGGTCGGGGCAAGGTTCAGCGGGCAGGCCTCTTCCTCGACCGCGCTGTCGAGCACCAGATCGGCGTGCTGCGCGAGGCTGCTCTCGGCGTTGCCGGTCATCGCGACCAGCGTGACGCCCAGCCGCCTGATCGCCGGCAGGATCGCCGCGAGCTCGTCGCTTTCGCCCGAGTTCGAGATCGCCAGCACGACATCGCCGCCCGCGACCATGCCCAGGTCGCCGTGGCTGGCCTCGCCGGGATGCACGAACAGCGCCGGCGTGCCGGTGGACGCGAGCGTCGCGGCGATCTTGCGGCCGACGTGCCCGCTTTTGCCCATGCCCATCACGACGACGCGGCCGCGGCATGCCAGCACCGCCTCGCAGACCTTGCCGAAGCTCGCGCCGGTGCGCGCCTTCAGGCCGATCAGCGCACGCGCCTCGATGTCGAAGGTATCGTGCGCGAGGCGCAGCGCGCGCGCCGCATCGAACCCGGCGGCAGGTCGGGCAACGGCAGCGGTCGAGGGTTTTGCAGGCACGGCAAGAGCGTCTGTGTCCAGTAGGATCGGTCGATTCTAGGGCTCGCCTGCAGCCCACCGCCCCGCATCCGTGCTCGCGCGGATGGTCATGCGGCATGGCGCTTGCGAATAGACGCGAATGGCATCCACGCTCGAACTCGTCCTGCTCTATCTGGTCGCCGCGGTCGGCGGCGTGGTCGCGTGCCGCCTCGTGAAGCTGCCGCCCATGCTCGGCTATCTCGCGGTCGGCATCGTGATCGGCCCGAACGCGATGGCGCTCGCGAAGGACGCCGGCGTGGTCGACTACCTCGCCGAGTTCGGCGTCGTGTTCCTGATGTTCGTGATCGGGCTCGAGTTCAACCTGCCCAAGCTCAAGAGCATGCGCAAGCTCGTGTTCGGGCTGGGCCTGAGCCAGGTCGCGTTGACGGTGCTCGCGGCGGTGGGCGGCAATGCGCTGCTCGGCTGGGGCTTCGCGTTGACGGGTCGCGCGTGGGGCCTGAACTGGCAGAGCGCGGTCGCGCTGGGCGGCGCGCTCGCGATGAGCAGCACCGCGATCGTCGTCAAGCTGATGGCCGAGCGGCTGGAGCTCGAGAGCGAGCACGGCCGGCGCGTGATGGGCGTGCTGCTGTTCCAGGATTTGGCGGTCGTCCCGTTCCTGGTCGTGATTCCGGCCCTGGGCTCGTCGCCGGAGGTGCTGCTGCGCGAGCTCGCGATCGCCGGCTTCAAGGCGGCGGCGCTGCTGACGGTGCTGCTGGTCGGCGGGCAGCGCGCGATGCGCTGGTGGCTGACGCTGGTCGCGCGGCGCAAGAGCGAGGAGCTGTTCATCCTGAACCTGCTGCTCGTGACCTTGGGCCTCGCGTGGCTGACCCAGCTCGCCGGGCTGTCGCTCGCGCTCGGTGCGTTCGTCGCCGGCATGCTGATCGCGGAAACGGAATACAAACACCAGGTCGAGACCGACATCCGGCCATTCCACGACGTGCTGCTGGGCCTGTTCTTCATCACGATCGGGATGAAGCTGGACATGCACGCGGTGTTCGACCAGTGGCTGCTGGTGCTGGCGCTGACGCTGCTGCCGGTGCTGTTCAAGTTCGGGCTGGTCACGCTGCTCGCGCGCCTGTTCGGTGCGGCGCCGGGCATTGCACTGCGCACCGGGTTGTACCTCGCGCAGGCCGGCGAGTTCGGCTTCGTGCTGCTCGCGCTGGCCGCCGACCAGCACCTGCTCGCGGCGCAGCTGCACAGCCCGGTGCTCGCGAGCATGGTGCTGTCGATGCTCGCCACGCCGCTGATCGTGATGTACAGCAACCGCATCGTGATGCGGCTGTCGGCCAGCGACTGGCTGATGCAGTCGGTCGCGATGACGACGATCGCGAAGCGCGCGATCAACACCGAGGCGCACGTGATCATCGCCGGCTACGGCCGCAGCGGGCAGAACCTCGCGCGCATCCTCGACAAGGAGCGCATCCCGTACATGGCGCTGGACCTGGACCCCGACCGCGTGCGCCAGGCGGCGGCGGCGGGGCAGAGCGTCGTGTTCGGCGATGCGGCGCGGCTGCAGAGCCTGATGGCCGCGGGCCTCGCGCGCGCGAGCGCGGTGGTCGTCAGCTACCACGACGTGCCCTCGGCGCTGAAGATCCTGCACCTCGTGCAGACCCACGCGCCCAAGGTGCCGGTGATCGTGCGGACGATAGACGACAGCGACCTCGAGCGGCTGCAGGCCGCCGGCGCCACCGAGGTCGTGCCCGAGGCGATCGAGGGTTCGCTGATGCTCGCGAGCCACGCGCTGGCGCTGGTCGGCGTGCCGATGCGGCGCGTGATCCGCGTCGTGCAGGACCTGCGCGACGCGCGCTACACCCTGCTGCGCGGCTACTTCCACGGCGCCGACGACGACACCGTCGACGAGCTGCAGACCGCGCGGCTGCTCAGCGTGACCCTGCCGGCGGCCGGCAGCCACCTCGGCCAGACGCTCTCGCAGCAGGCGCTGCATGCGGTCGGTGTCACGGTCGTCTCGGTGCGGCGCGCGGCCGGCGATACGCTGGTGCTGTCCGGCATGCCGGAAGCGTTGACACTGGCCGAGGGCAAATTGCTGGGCCGCGGCTGACGGCGACAATCGCGTGCGGCACGAAACGACGATCACGACGATGAACCAGGACACCACGAACCCGCCCGACTACATCAAGCGCCACATCCGCACCGTGCCCGACTGGCCGGCTCCGGGTGTGCAGTTCCGCGACATCACGCCGCTGCTCGCGAACCCGCGCGTCTTTCGGGTGCTGATCGACCAGTTCGTGCACCGCTATTTCGACGTCAAGCCGGACGCGGTCGCCGGGCTGGACGCACGCGGCTTCATCATCGGCTCGGTGCTGGCGTACGAGCTGAACGTCGGCTTCATCCCGATCCGCAAGAAGGGCAAGCTGCCCTTCACGACCGTGCAGGAGACCTACGAACTCGAGTACGGCTCGGCCACGGTCGAGATGCACACCGACGCGGTCAAGCAGGGCGACCGCGTCGTGCTGATCGACGACCTGATCGCAACAGGCGGCACGATGCTCGCGGGAAGGCGGCTGCTCGAACGGCTAGGCGCGCAGGTGATCGAAGGGGCGGCGATCGTCGAGCTGCCGGAGCTGGGTGGCGGCGAGAAGATTCGCGCGTCGGGCTTGCCGGTGTTCACGATGGTCAGCTTCGAGGGGCACTGAAGCCGGCGAACGGGCCCTTCGACAGGCTCAGGGCGAACGGCGTGCGATCAGCCGTCTAGCTGAACGGGATCTGCTTGGCCAGATTCGCCCGCATCCGCATCGCCATCACGCCGCCGGCGGTGCGCAGCAACTCCAGCACCAGCGCCGGTTGGCGCTGTGCCAGCTCCTCCAGACGCGGCCCGCGCAGCGCCCAGACGACGCACGGCGTCATCGCTTCGACGTTCGCCATGCGCGGGCTGTCGCCGAACAGGCCGGGCTCGCCGACTACCGAGCCGGCGCGCAGGATCGCGATCCGGTTGCTGCCCGGCGGGCCGCCGGTCACGAACACCTGCAGGCTGCCCTGCTCGAGAAAATACATCGTGCGGTCGGCGTCACCCTGCTTGATCAGCAGGTCGCCGGCGCGGATGTCGTGACGCGTCAGGTACGGCGCGATCAGGCGCCATTGATCGACGCTCAGGCGCGGCCGAAACGCATCTTCGGCGTTGAGTGTCTGCAGAGCCTGCACCAGTGCACTGATATCCATGTTCTCCTCCGCGCGGGCGGTGCCGCGCAACGGCGCGATCCGCCGGCGCCATTGTCATCGGCCGTGGGCCGATTATTGGCGGCTCCGCGCACGCTTCACAACCGGCGCGCGCTATCGATCACGCCTTCCGTCGCCGCGTCGGCCCCGTTTGTCCGGTCACGTCGCCCGGTCACTTGCCGATACAAAACCGGCTGAAGATCTCGCCGAGCAAATCGTCGGGCGTGAACGCGCCGGTGATCGCGCCCAGCGCGTCGTGCGCGAGACGCAGCTCCTCGGCGAACAGGTCCAGTGCTGCGTCGGCCTGGCTCGCATGGGCTTGCGCGCGCGCGAGGTGCCCGCGGGTGCGGCGCAGCGCCTGCACATGGCGCGCACGCGCGATGAACACGCCGTCGGGCTGGGCATGCCAGCCGGCCAGCGCGAGCAACTTCGCGCGCAGCGCGGCGATGCCGGCGCCGGTCTTGGCCGAGATGCGCAGCGCGTCCGCACCCGCGGGTTCGTTCGACGCGGCGTCGACCTTGTTGTAGACGTGCAGCAACCGGTCGCCGTCGACCAGTGCCTGCGGCAGCCGCGTGGCGATCTGGGCGTCGGCCGCGTCGTAGGCACGATCGCCGACGCGCGTCAGGTCGTGCAGCAGGATCACCGCGTCGGCCACCTCGATCTCGGCCCAGCTGCGCGCGATGCCGATGCGCTCGACCTCGTCGCCCGCCGCGTCGCCGACGTCGCGCAGCCCGGCGGTGTCGACCACGTGCACCGGCACGCCTTCGATCTGGATCGTTTCGCTGACCTTGTCGCGCGTCGTGCCGGCGATCGGCGTGACGATCGCGAGCTCGGCACCCGCCAGCGCGTTCAGCAGCGAGCTCTTGCCGACATTGGGCTGCCCGGCGAGCACGACCTGCATGCCGTCGCGCAGCAGCGCGCCTTGCCGGGCGCGGTCCAGCACCGCGTCGAGCTGGTCGACCGCGCGCTGCAGACGACCGCGTGCATCGGCTTTCTCGAGGAAATCGATCTCTTCTTCGGGGAAGTCCAGCGTCGCTTCGACCAGCATGCGCAGCTCGACCAGCCGGTCGCGCAAGCCATTGATCTCGGCCGAGAAGGCACCGGACAGCGAGCGCCCGGCCGAGCGTGCGGCCGCTTCGGTGCTCGCGTCGATCAGGTCGCTGACGGCCTCGGCCTGCGCGAGGTCGAGCTTGTCGTTCAGGAACGCGCGCTCGGTGAACTCGCCGGGCTCGGCCAGCCGCAGGCCGATCGCCGCGCCGGCATCCAGGCAGCGCGCGAGCAGCAGCTGCAGCACGACCGGGCCGCCGTGGGCCTGCAGCTCCAGCACCTCCTCGCCGGTGTACGAATGCGGCGCCGGGAAATGGATCGCGAGGCCCTGGTCGATCGTCTCGCCGTTCGCGGCCCGGAACGGCAGGTAGGTCGCGTGGCGCGGCGCGAGCGGCTTGCCGCAGACCGCGGCGATCAGCGTCGACAAATCGCGCCCGGAGGCGCGCACGATGCCGACCGCGCCGCGCCCGCTCGCGGTCGCGATCGCGACGATCGGTTCGTGATGGCGCGGCAGCATGGGCATCCGACGATTGTCGGCGCCGCACGGCGCAACACGCGCCGCGAGGCTTTCTCGAGCGGCCGACCGGCTATTTGCCGATCACACCCAGCCGCTTGTTGATGATGTACTGCTGCGCGATCGACAGCATGTTGTTCGTCAGCCAGTACAGCACCAGGCCGGCCGGGAAGAAGAAGAACATCACCGAGAACACCAACGGCATGATCCACATCATGCGCGCCTGCACCGGATCGGGCGGCGTCGGGTTCAGCCAGGTCTGCAACAGGCTGGTCAGCGTCATCAGGAACGGCAGGATGAAGAACGGGTCCTTCGCCGACAGGTCGGTGATCCAGCCCATCCAAGGCGCCTGACGCATCTCGACGCTGGACAGCAGCACCCAGTACAGCGCGATGAAGAACGGCATCTGCACGACGATGGGCAGGCAGCCGCCCAGCGGGTTGACCTTCTCCTCGCGGTAGATGCGCATCATCTCCTGCTGCATCTGCTGCGGCTTGTCCTTCATTCGCTCCCGCAGCTCCATGATGCGCGGGTTGATGGCCTTCATCTTCGCCATCGACGCGTAGGCCTTCGCGTTCAGCCAGTAGAACGCGATCTTCAGCAGCACGACCAGGCCGACGATCGCCCAACCCCAGTTGCCGATCAGCTTGTGCAGCTGGGTCAGCACCCAGAACAGCGGCTCGGCGATGATCTTGAAGACGCCGTAGTCCTTCACGAGCTCGAGGCCGGGGGCGATTTCCTTGAGCTTGTTCTCCTCCTGCGGGCCGGCGAACAGGACCGACTTGAAGCTGTGCGAGGCGCCCGGCGCGATCGCCGGCAGCGTGAAGACCTCGGCGATCGTGTACAGCCGCCGGCTGAAACCCGTCTCGTTCGGCTCGAGCTTCTGCGCCGCGAATTCGCGCGGGCCGGCTTCGCTGCGGATCCAGGCGCTGGCGAAGTAGTGCTGAACCATCGCGATCCAGCCGCTGTCGGCCGTCTTGTCGTAGTTCGTGCTGCCCTTGTCGATGTCCTTGAACTCGATCTTGTGGAACTTCGCGTTGTCGTTGTAGACAGCCGGCCCCGTGAACGTGCTGTAGAAACTCGAGCCACCGGTCGTCTCGGCGTCGCGCACGAGCTGCAGATAGATCTGGGGCGACGCGAGCGGCGCGCTGCCGACGTTCTTCAACTCGTGGTTCACGTCGACCGTGTACTGGCCGCGATGGAACGTGTAGGTCTTGACGAGCTTCATCCCCGCCGATTCCGGCGACTCGAACGAGATCGACAGATCGTTCGCGCCATCCTTCAGCGCACGATCGCCCGGCACGACGTTCATGACCGTCAGGTGGTTCGGGGCACCGGGAATGCCGATCACGCCGGTCCGGGCCTCGTAGACGCGGTGCTCGGTGCGGTCGAACAGCACGACGTTGTGGCGCGGCGCGGCATCGGCTCTTGCCTTCGCGCCGCTGTCGAACAGCTCGACGAACGGCTCATACCATTGTTTGACGACCTCTTCCTTTTCCTTCAGCAGTTCGAGGCGCATCAGCGTGCCGCCGCGGCTGTCGAACGTCGCCTTGACGAGGTCGGTCGTGATCACCACGAGCTCGCTGGCCACCGGCGCCGGCGCGGCGCCCGATGCGGCGCCGGCGGCCGCGATGGCCGTGCCGGAG
>DATEFR010000755.1:0-6325 GCA_035280545.1 Burkholderiaceae bacterium
AGCTCGTCGTCGACGGGCGCGGGCACAAGGTGCCGGGGCACGAGCAGGGGTTCTTCACCGGCGGCACGCTGTTCGATCACGTGACGCCGGCGATGCGCATCTACAAGGAAGAGATCTTCGGGCCGGTGCTTGCCTGCGTGCGGGTCGAGGACTTCGCTCAGGCGGTGCAGCTGGTGAACGACCACGAGTTCGGCAACGGCGTCGCCTGCTTCACTCGGGACGGCAACGTGGCGCGCGAATTCGCCCAGCGCATCCAGGTCGGCATGGTCGGCATCAACGTGCCGATTCCGGTGCCGATGGCATGGCACGGGTTCGGCGGCTGGAAGAAGAGCCTGTTCGGCGACATGCATGCCTACGGCGAGGAGGGGGTTCGCTTCTATACGAAGCAGAAGTCCATCATGCAGCGCTGGCCGGAGAGCACGCCGAAGGGTGCCGAGTTCGTGATGCCGACGGCGAAGTAGCATCGGGCGCCACCATGCGTGGCACTCAGGAGGTCCCCATGTCGCTGGAAGTCGTCTTCGGCACCGAGCTGCCGCTGATCCAGGCTCCTTTGGCCGGTGTGCAGGATGTGCGCCTGGCCCGGGCGGCCAGCGAGGCGGGTGCTCTGGGTTCGCTGCCCGCCGCGATGCTGGACGCCGCGACGCTGCATCGCGAGTTGGTGACGCTGCAGGAGGCGGGTCGCCCGTACAACGTCAACTTCTTCGCGCATGTGCCTGCCGCCGCGAGTGGGGAAGCAGAAGCACGGTGGCGGTCCGCGCTCGCGCCCTACTACGCCGAGTTCGGCGTCGATCCTTCCACCTTGACCGCGGGGCCGATCCGGCGCCCCTTCGACCCCGACGCGGCAGAAGTGCTGGAGTCGTTCCGCCCGACGGTGGTGAGCTTTCATTTCGGGCTTCCGGCGCCGGACCTGCTGGCGCGCGTGAAGGCGAGGGGTGCCGTGGTGCTGTCGTCGGCGACCACCGTCGAGGAAGCGCTCTGGTTGCAGAAGAACGGAGCGGATGCCGTCATCGCGCAAGGGCTCGAAGCCGGCGGCCACCGGGGCCACTTCCTGGACCCGGATGTGCGGCGCCAGGCCGGGACGGCCAGTTTGCTGCCGCAGGTCGTGGCGGCCCTCGACATCCCGGTCATCGCTGCCGGCGGCATCGCGGATGCCGACGGGGTCAGGGCGGCGATGCAGCAGGGCGCTGCGGCGGTGCAGGTCGGAACGTCGTTCCTCCTTTGTTCGGAGGCCACCACCAGCGTGCTGCATCGAGCGAGGCTGCGCGACACGGCGGCGCCCACCGCATTGACCAACCTCTTCTCCGGAGGGCTCGCGCGCGGTCTCCTGAACCGGGCGATGCGCGAGCTGGGGCCGGTCAGCGCGGTCGCGCCGGCGTTCCCGCACGCATCGGGCGCGGTCGCGCCGCTGCGTGCGAAGGCCGAGGCCATGGGGCGCGACGACTTCACGCCCCTGTGGTCGGGCACCGACCGCAGCGGATGCCGTGAGGCACCGGCCGCGGATGTCGTTCGCGCCCTCGCGGCAGGCTTCACGCGTTGACGAGCTTCTAGAGCTCGCTGGTCAGACGGTGGGCGCCTGCTTCACCCTCGCTGCGATCTCGTTGACGCTAGGATACAGACCAGTTCGACAATTGATATTGTCAGTTGTGTCGTGATCCGGCCGCACCGGTAGGGTGACAAGAAGCCTTGGGAGCAAGCGAATGACGAGCCTGACGCCTTCGGAAATCGCGTTCCTGATGCTCGCGATGATCCAGGCCGTGGCCGCGGCGATGTGGGCCATCGGCGCCTGGTGGATCCGCGAGACGCGGGCGGCGGCGGCGCACTGGGCGGGCTATGCCGTCTGCAGTTCCGTCGCCTTTCTCTATCTCGGCACGCACCTCAGCTCGTTGCCGGTCGCCGGGGTGCTGATCGCGATCTCCGGCCTGATGCTGCTGCAGCACGGCATCTGGCACTTCACCGGACAGCGCCGCCGGTACCTGGTCCACGCAGCGATGCTCGGCGTGGCGGCGGCCGCTTCATGGATCGGCGAAGACCTGGCCTGGCGTCCCGCGCAGGCGGTCGTCCACTACACGATCACCGCGACGCTGTACCTCTGGACCGCGCTCGACCTGTACCGGCACGCGCGCAACGTGCTGGCGCTTCGCTTCCCGCTGCTGATGGCGGTGCCGCTGCTGCTGGCGGGCCTGAACGCGGGCGGCCGTGCCGTGCGGACCGCGCTCAAGCCCGAGGCGCTGGCCACCGAGATCGCCGCCCACAGCACGCTGAATGTCGGCACCGCGCTGGTCGTGGTTGCGCTGATCGCGATGCTGCACGCAACGCTGATGGCACTCGTGATCGCGCGATTCATCCAGCAGCTGAACTGGCGCGCCCGGCACGACGGCCTGACCGGCCTCTTGAACCGGCGCGCGATGCAGGAGGCGATCGACCAGCAGCTCGACCGCAGCCGCCGCGTCGGCGACACCTTCGCGGTGGTGATGCTCGACATCGATCACTTCAAGGCCATCAACGACCGCCACGGCCATGCGGCCGGCGATCAGGCGCTGACACACACCGCCGCCTTGCTGCAGACCTCGGTGCGCGCGGTGGACCGCGTGGGCCGGTTCGGCGGCGAGGAGTTCATCGTGCTGCTGCCCGGCGTAAGGCTCGCCCATGCCGCGCAGACCGCCGAGGCGCTGCGCGCGCGCCTCGCCGAGCACCAGGTGCCGCGCGAGGGCGAGCCGCTGGCGCTGTCGGCCAGCTTCGGCGTCGCCGAATGGAAGGGGCCGATGGAGGATCCGTCGCGCCTGTTGATGCGCGTCGACCAGGCGCTCTACCGTGCCAAGCGCGCCGGCCGCAACCAGGTGCACGCCGCGAACGACGAGGCCCTCGCCGAGCCGGCTGCCGTCGTGGTGTAGGCGAGGCACGCCGCCGTGGGCACCGCTTCGGCTACCGGCCGGCCTCGAGTACCGGCGCCGGCGGCGTGGCCGGAAGCGTTGCCTGCTCTTCCAGCTCGAGCTCCGTGTTGACGTAGGCCTGCGCCAGCTCCCGCGCAAGGACCTGGCGGTCGCAAGCGTTCTCCCAGATCGAGACGACGATGCAGGCCACTGCGTTGCTCACCGTGCTGGTCAGCGCGCGGGCCTCCGACATGAAGCGATCGATTCCGACGATCAGCGCCACGCCGGCCACCGGCAGGTCGGGCATCACGGTGAGCGTCGCGACGAGCGCGACGAAGCCGCTGCCGGTCACGCCGGCCGCGCCCTTGGAGGTCAGCAGCATGAGCCCGAGCATGGCGCCGATCTGTGCCCACGACAGATGGATGTCGCACGCCTGCGCGATGAACATCGAGGCGAGCGTCAGGTAGATGGCCGTGCCGTCCAGGTTGAACGAATACCCGGTCGGGAGCACGAGCCCGACGATGCCCTTCTTGCAGCCCAGCCGCTCCAGCTTCATCAGCAGCCGCGGCAGCACCGGTTCGCTCGACGACGTGCCGAGGACGACCAGCAGCTCCTCGCGGATGTAGCGCATCAGCTGCCACAGCTTGAAGCCGTGCAGGCGCGCCAGCAGCCCGAGCACCACCACGACGAAGAAGATGCAGGCGACATAGAACGTGCCGATCAACAGGCCCAGGGAGCCGATCGACTTGATGCCGTAGCGGCCGACGGTGAAGGCCATCGCGCCGAAGGCTCCGAGCGGGGCCAGCCGCATCACGAAACCGAACGCGGAGAACAGCATGTGCGCGAAGCCGTCGATGCCGTCCAGCACCGCGCGGCCGGCGGTGCCGATGCGTGTGAGGCCGAATCCGCACAACACCGACAGCAGCAGCACCGGCAGAACCTCGCCTTCGGCGAACGCGCCGAAGAACGACGACGGAATGATGTGCAGCACGAACTCGGTGAAGCCGCGCGGCGGCACCTGGCTCGAATACTTCGCGGCGACGGCCGCATCGAGGTGCCTGGGGTCGATGTGCATGCCCGCGCCGGGCTGCAGCAGGAACACCGCCGCCAGGCCCGTCAACAGCGCGAGGATGGTCAGCGCGTAGAACAGCCCCATCGACTTCAGCAAGGTCTTGCCGATCTCGCGCGAGTCGTTCAACGACGTGATGCCGCTGACGATGGTGCAGAACACGATCGGCGCGATCATCATCTTCACCAGCTTCACGAAGCCGTCTCCGAGTGGCTTCAGCGCGGCACCGATCTCGGGCCAGTAGTGACCGACGGCGATGCCGAGCACCAGGCCGACCAGGACCTGGACATACAGCAGCTTGAAGAGCTTGGCGGGCTTCATGGATGTCTCCTGTGGATGGGCAAGGCTGCGCCCTCCGGTCTTGCGCCGGCTCCGGGCAGGGGTGTGCGGATCAGCGCAGCGTGGCGAGCACGCGATCGACCATCACTCCGGACTGACCGAGGTAGTTCGCCGGATCGCACAGCTTGGCGAGCGCGGCGCGGTCGAGATGGGGCGTGATCTGCGGGTGCTCGGCCAGCAGGTCGAGCAGCGGGCGCTGCTGCTTCACCGCCTCGCGGCAGATGTCGTAGACGAGGTCGTGCGCGAACTCGCGGCCGATGTAGGGGCCCAGCCCCATCATCACCGCCTCGCTCATCACGAGCCCGTGTGTGAGGTCGATGTTGCGGCGCATCGCCTGCGCGTCCACCTCCAGCCCCTCGAGCACGAAGCGCGACTGCTTGAGCGCACCGGCCATCAGGCAGAACGCCTCGGGCAGCACGATCCACTCGATCTCCCACGGGCCGGTCGAGCGCTCATGGTCGGCGACCATCGCGTCCATCAATGCGGCCGCATGCTGGCGCACCACCGAAATCGCGGCGTGGATGTAGCAGCTGGAGATCGGGTTGCGCTTTTGCGGCATCGTGCTGCTGGACCCGCGGCCGTGCGCGAACGGCTCGTAGACCTCGCCGACCTCGGTCTGCATCATCAGCTTCACGTCCATGCTGAGCTTGCCGAGCGTGCCGCCCACCAGGCCGAGGAAGCTGCCGACCTCGGCGATGTTGTCGCGGATCGTGTGCCACGCGATCACCGGCTGCTTCAGCCCGAGCTCCTCGCACAAGCCGGCCTGGGTTTGCATCGCGCCGGTCTGCAGCGAAGCGAGCGTGCCCGCGGCCCCTGCGAACTCGCCGACGAGCACACGCTCCTCCAGCTGCGCGAGCCGCTCGCGATGGCGCTCGATCGCCGACAGCAGGCCGGCCATCTTGTAGCCGAAGGTCACCGGGATCGCCTGCTGCAGGTTGCTGCGGCCGATCATCGGCGTGTCGCGGTGCGCCTTCGCGTGGCGCGCCATCGCGCTGGAGATCGCCGCCAGCTCGCGCTCGACGATCGCCAGCGCCTCGCGGATCTGCAGCACGGTCGCGGTGTCCGTGATGTCCTGGGTGGTCGCGCCCCAGTGGCAGTACTCGCCGAGCTTGTCGCGGCACAGCGCGTTGAGCTGCGAGACCACGCCGAGGATCGGATAGCCGATGCGCTCGGTCTGCTGGCGCAGCTTGGCCATGTCGATCTGGTCGAGCCGGCAGTGGCTGACGATCTCGTCGGCCGCCTCCTGCGGGATCAGGCCGATCCCGCCCTGCACCTTGGCCAGCGCGGCCTCGATGTCGAGGTACTTCTGCGTGCGGTTCTCGTCGGACCACACGTGGCGCATCTCGTCGCTCGAGAAGATGCCCTGGAAGATGGCGGAGTCGATGAGGGTGGAGGGCATGGCGGTTCCTTTCGGGGGACAGGTGGGGTTCAGGTGCCCGCGCGTTGCAGCGTGCGCTGCGCCTGCAGCACGACGGGCCGGTCGATCATTCGGCCGTCGAGCTGCGCGACGCCGGGGGATGCAGCTTCGGCGGCGAGAACGCGCCGGGCCCACTCGACGGCCTGCGCGCTGGGCGCGAGCGCGGCGTGGATGGGTGCGACCTGGCGCGGGTGGATGCACAGCTTGGCCCCGAAGCCATGTCGCCGCGACCACGCGAGGTCGGCGGCAAGCCGCTCGTCGTCGTCGATCTGCGGCGTGACGCCGGCCACGGGGGGCGGGAGATTCGAGACGCGGGACGCGATCGTGAGCTGGCCGGCCGCGCAGGCGAGCGCTTCGTTGCCGTCGGCAATGTCGAGGTCCAGGTCGAGCGCGAAGTCCAGCGTGCCGAACACCAGGCGCTCGACGCCCGGGCTGGCTGCCAGCACGCTGGCTGCAGCGACACCGCGCGCACTCTCGACCAGCGCGAGCAGCCGTGCATCGGGCAGCGCGGCGCGCACCGCGCCGAGCTGCTCGTCGCTTTCGGCCTTGGGCAGCATCACGGCCTTCAGAGCGGCGTCGCGCAGCAGGCGCAGGTCGTCGTCGAAGTGTGCGGCGCCGGCGTCGTTGATG
>DATEFR010000756.1:0-10288 GCA_035280545.1 Burkholderiaceae bacterium
TCGCGGTCCAGCACCTCGTAGGCGACGCCGTAGCGTTTCAGGATCTCGATGTCGGCGCCGGTGCCGTCGAGCTGCTTCTGGGTGCGAAAGAGCTGCAGGGTGCCTTGCATGCGCTCGTCGTAGCCGATGCCGGTCTGCGCGCGCAGTTCCTTCAGGCAATCGCGGCTGTATTCGGCCAGCCGCACCATCCGGCTCTTGTTGAGCTCGTAACGCGCCGCGGTGCAGTTGCGCAGCATCGCAAGGCCCCAGCGCACCAGGTTCAGGTCGATGTTCGGTCGGATCACGAGCGGCCGGTGCTGCATCAGCAGCCACTTGATCGCCTTGAGCGGCACGCCGGGGCCGGCCCACGGGGCCGAATAGCCGGGCGACACCTCACCAGCGTTGGCATAGCTCGTCTCGAGCGCAGCCGCCGGCTGGCGGTCGACCACCGTCACCTCGTGTCCGGCCAGTGCGAGCTGATAGGCGCTCGTGACGCCGATGACCCCGCTGCCGAGAACCAGCACCTTCATCGTTCATCGCTCCTCGACCCATCGTCGGGCCGCGCGGCGAGAGTGTATCGATGCCTCAGCGGACCTCGGTTTGCGACGCGCCGGCCTTGCCGAGCTCGAACGCGCCGAACATCGCGCGCACGCTGCGCGTTTCGGGCAGCACGTAGACCACGCCGCGGCGCCTGCCGAGGGTCGCCGCGATGACCTTCTCGTAGAACTCGACCGGGACGACGACGCAGCCGTACGAGATGCGGTGATCGGCCGCATCGGCCGATGCGAGCCTGTCGGCACGGCGCTCGACGGCCGGCGCCGGACGCAGCCGGTGGATCGCGAACGACGCGTCGTAGTCGACCCAGACGATCGCCTCGCCCTTGTCGTTGTGGCCCGGCTCGGACTCGAAACGGCCGGCCGGCGTGGTGCGCTCGTCGGGGCGCAGGCTCGCGGGCGTGCGTTGCGCGATGTCGGCCACCGCGAAGTCGCCGGGCGCAAGGCCGATCAGCACCGGCGAGGCGCCGATCAGGCGCTGCGAGCCGTCGCCCAGGCGGTCGAAGACGTAGATGCGCGCGGTGCGCTTGTCGACGATCGCAAACGGCTGGCCTTGGTGATCGCCGCTGTCGAGGATCCAGTCGGCGGCGTAGCGCGCGTCCTCGCTCGGACGCTCGGCGCCGAAGTCGGCGGCATGGCCCAGCGGCGCCCAAAGGGCCGCCCCGAACGACACACAAAAACCCAGAGCCGCCTTCACGGCGGCCAAACGCAAACGCTGCATGACCTCAGACCCGTCGGCTTGGCCGACACATCTGTGGACAAGCGAAACGAATTGTCAGGCAACCGCGCTTGTTACGGGCGATTTCCCGAATTCCCCGGCGCAGCGGCCGGGCTTCGGTTACTTACAAATTGGGCGTGGCGGCCACGCGGCCCAGCACCGGCTGGCCATGCCCGGCGACCTGCAGCATGCCGGGCGCGGCATACGCCGGAAATGCCTCGTGCAAGGCCTTGCGTTCGGGCAGCACGTAGACGACGGCCGGCGCAGCGCCCAGCGTGGGTCTCAGGACCGCGTCGAAGAACGCGACCGGGATGTTGATGCAGCCGTACGAGATGCGCCGCTCCGCGGCCGCACCGCTGGCGAGCCGTTCGAGTCGGCGTTCTTTCGGATCGACGATGCGCACGCGGTGCATCGAGACCGCAGCGCCGTAGTCGACCCAGATCACTTCTTCGCCCGAGGCATTGCGCCCGGGATGGCTGACGAAGCGGCCAGCCGGTGTGGTCTTCTCTTCGGGTCGTACCTGGTCCATCGGCCGTTGGCCGATGCCGGGGACGGTGTCGTCGCCCGGCGCGGCACCGAGCAGCACGCGGCTCGCGCCTATGAGACGCGCGTCGGCGTCGAACACGTAGACCTGGGCGCCGCGTTTGTCGAGGATCGCGAACGGCATCGCGCGGTTGTCGCGCGTGGTCGCGACCCAGTCGGCGATGGCGTGTGCATCGCCGCCGGCCGGCTCTGTGCCGAACGCGGCGACGCGGGGTGTCGGATACAGCGCCGCAGGCCCACCCAGCGCCGCGTGCCCGGCCGGCATGCGCGGTGGCGCGATGCGGCTGGTTGTCGTGCCCAGGCCCGGCAGCGTCAACGCTGCCACGGCGAGCCCGAGCAGCAGTCCCTGCTTCAAGCCGGCGAGCAAATCGGCACGGTCCGGCACGAGCACGGCGGCTGCCATGGGTGGGGTGCGCTGCAAACGATCAGTTGCGATCGGGCTTCGGAGCCTGTTCGCTGGCCGGGGCAGCGCTGCTGTCGCTCGAGCTGGGCGCGGCTGACGAGTCGCTGGACGACGGTGTCGCCGTCGAGGACGACGGTGCCGACTGCGTGCTTTGATCCGTCGTGCTCGGGCTCGTCGACGATGGGGTCTGCGACGACGGGCTCTGCATTTGCGTCTGCGACTGCTCGGCCGCGGGCGCTTGCTGCTGCGACGATGAACTGTCCGTTGTCTGGGCGTAAGCAAAACCGATCGCGCCGACAACGGTCGCCGCCGCCACCGCGGCGGTCAGGGTCTTGGATGCTGTCATCTGAATGCTCCTTCGAGAGATGAGTGGTCGATGGCCGGCGTGGACCACCGGCTGCACCTAGGTTAGGAGCGAGCGCGGGGAAGCGCGGTCGGCCATCGGCGGCAGCGTCTGTAGGACAACCCCGGTCACGAAATGCTACGAAAATGAGGCCCCGCACAAGAAAGAGATCCATGCCCTACGTCCCGCAGTACGTCGCCCCTTCCAGCTTCACCGATCCGGTCGCCGCACTCGAGCGAGTCCGTGCGATCTACGACACCAACATCGCGCACCTGCGCTCCGCGCTCGCCGACTTCGTCGCCGGCGACGACACCAACGGCCGGGTGCGCGCCTGCTACCCTTTCGTGCGCGTGCATACCGACACGGTCGCGCGCGCCGACTCGCGGCTGAGCTACGGCTTCGTCGCCGGGCCCGGCACTTATGAAACTACGCTGACCCGGCCCGACCTGTTCTCGAACTACTACCTCGAGCAGTTCCGCCTGCTGCTGAAGAACCATCACATCTCGATCGAGGTCGGTACCAGCGCGCAACCGATCCCGGTGCACTTCTCGTTCGCCGAGAACGATCACATCGAAGGCAGCCTGTCCGCCGAGCGCCGCCTGCTGATGCGCGACCTGTTCGACCTGCCCGACCTGAATGCGATGGACGACGGCATCGCGAACGGCACCTACGTCAGCGGTCCCGGCGAGCCGCACCCGCTGGCGCTGTTCACCGCGCCGCGCGTCGACTACTCGCTGCACCGGCTGCGCCACTACACCGGAACCGCACCGGAGCACTTCCAGAACTTCGTGCTCTTCACGAACTACCAGTTCTACATCGACGAGTTCGTGCGCCTCGGCCACGACACGATGAAGAGCAGTGCCGCGGCGCAGGACTACATCGCGTTCGTCGAACCCGGCAACGTGGTCACGCGCCGCAACGGCTTGCCGCCGGAGCCCGGCGACGAACTCGGCACCGCGCCGCCGCGGCTGCCGCAGATGCCGGCCTATCACCTGGTGCGCGCCGACGGCAGCGGCATCACGATGGTCAACATCGGCGTCGGTCCGGCGAACGCGAAGACGATCACCGACCACATCGCGGTGCTGCGCCCGCACGCCTGGATCATGCTGGGCCACTGCGCGGGCCTGCGCAACACGCAGCAGCTGGGCGACTACGTGCTGGCCCACGGCTACGTGCGCGAGGACCACGTGCTCGACGAGGAACTGCCGCTGTGGGTGCCGGTGCCGGCGCTCGCCGAGGTGCAGGTCGCGCTCGAATCGGCGGTGGCCGAGATCACGCAGCTCAAGGGCTACGAGCTCAAACGCATCATGCGCACCGGCACGGTCGCGTCGACCGACAACCGCAACTGGGAGCTGCTGCCGTCACGCCACGCGGTCAGCACGCCGGAGCGGCGCTTCAGCCAGAGCCGCGCGATCGCGCTGGACATGGAGTCGGCGACGATCGCGGCCAACGGCTTTCGCTTCCGCGTGCCGTACGGCACCTTGCTGTGCGTCAGCGACAAGCCGCTGCACGGCGAGATCAAGCTGCCGGGGATGGCGAACCACTTCTACCGCGAGCGCGTCGACCAGCACCTGCGCATCGGCATCCGCGCGATCGAGAAGCTGCGCGAAGCCGGCGTCGATCAGCTGCACAGCCGCAAGCTGCGCAGCTTTGCCGAGGTGGCCTTCCAGTAGCGAAACAGCCGCGAACGCGATCAGTTGCACGCGTGCGATGGCGGGCGCATCGCGATGCGTATCGTCTTCGGCCACTGGTGCGCGCCGTCGTCGAGCAGCAACTTGAGGATCTCCGGCTGCTCCAGTCCGTCGGGCAAGACCTCGTCCTCGTCGACGACGAACAGCATGCCGGCGCGCACCGTCGCTTCGGGCCGGATCCAGGGCGTCACGGCCGGCGTGTTGTAGACCAGCGGGCGCGCCGCGGAACGATCGCGCGAATACAACGACGCCATCCCGGCGAGGAACTCATCGCCGCTGACGTACTCGAGCGGGCAATTCGTCTGCGCTTTCCAGTGCGCCAGCGCGACATCGGCGATGCGCTGCGCTGGGTACATCGTGTCGATCCGGCGCTTGGACGACAGGCTGCGCGGGTTGTGATGCTCGGCCGCGTACAGCGCGAGGCTGACCCCGTGCACCAGCAGCGCGACCGCGATCAGCCGGCGCAGGTCGATAGGCGCGCGACGGTCCCAGCGCCACGCCAGCCACAGGCACAGGAACTGGAAGGTCTGCATGCCCCAGTGGTTGCGCAGGCTGACGCTGCCCACCAGCGCCATCACGATCAGCACGCCCACGGTCCACCAGATCAGGCCGATGCTCCAGATGCGGAAATCGTTGCGCGGCTCGCGAGCGGTATCGGCGGCGGCCTGCGGCTCCGCGGCCGAGGTGGGGCCGTCGACATAACGCGCCAGCGCCCAGCAGACGCCCAGCACCACCAGCGTCGGGAAGAACAAGCGAACCTGGTTGGCGAAGAACGACACCAGAAACCCGAGCCGCCGCCAGAAGCCTGCCGACGCGACCGCCTCGGACGCGTAGTGGAACGGTGCGAAATCGTTCTGCACCAACCAGACGGCATGCGGCGCGAGGATCGCGAGCAGCATGACGACCGCCAGCGCAAACCCGGCGCGCTGGCGTGTGGCACGCAGCTGCCCGGTCCACGCCAGCACCAGCAGCAGACCCGCCAGCGGCACGACGGCCTGGTACTTCGACAGGATCGCCGCGCCCGCGGCGGCGCCTGTCGCGAGCCACCAGCCCAGGCCCCCGTCGCGGGCACGCAGCGCGAACCACACGGTGGCCGACATCCACAGCACCAGCACCGTGTTGTGGTTGTAGAGCTGGGCGCGCTGCGAAAAGTACAGATGCAGCCCCCACAGCACGATCGCCGCCGAGGCGGCGCGCTCGCCGAGCAGTTGCCGGCCGATCAGCCAGGTGAACAGCGCCGTGCCGATCAGGCACAGGGCGGCGAGCAGGTAGGTCCAGTACGGCGACGGCCCGAACAGCGCGATCGTCGCGCCCAGGAGCCAGGTCGGCAGCGGCGGGTGCTTGTGGTAACCCCACTCCAGGCTCTGGGCCCAGTTGAACTGCTCGATGTTGTCGCCGAACTGGCCCACGTTGAACACCACCGCCCACAGCGCCCAGCAGACGATCACCGCCAGGCTGACGAGCAGCCCGTTGATGGGTCGGATCGGCAGCGCGTCGCGGCGACGGGCCAGCCATTGCAGCGAGCGGGTGGTGTCCATGCAGGGCGTGTTGAACGAGGGGCCGCAAGAGCATGCGGCACGCGGCACGCTCGGGGCACGAGGAACGGGCCGGAGTGTTGCCGGATGTAGCGGCGCCGATTTTAAAGCCTGGGTCGGCGCGGCAGACGGAAACAACACGCGGTGACGGGCACCGAGGCCGGCCCGATTGCCCCGCGCGATGCTATCCCGTACGCTGTGTCGGACTGGACAGGCCAGCATCCATCCGGGCGCGGGATCAAAAAGCGCGCCGACAGTCACCGTCAGGTGTCGCAAGGCGCCCGGGCGGTCTACAAGGAGACAGCCCCATGGCGTCAACGCCGTCGCAAGCCACCAGCCAGGCTCTGCAGAACATCCGCACGCTGGCGCTGGTCGGCCAGACTGCATCCGGCAAGACCAGCCTGGCCGAAGCCCTGCTGTTCAAGGCAGGCGCGATCGGCGCGCCGGGCAGCCTGGAGCGCGGTACGACCGTCAGCGACTTCGACCCGATGGAGCGCCGCGCGCAGCATTCGCTGAACGCGTCGGTGATGCACTTCGAGCGCCACGACACGCGCATCCACCTGATCGACACGCCCGGCTACAGCGATTTCGTCGGCCAGTCGATGACCGCGCTCGAAGCGGTCGAGACTGCCGCCGTCGTGATCAGCGCGACGACCGGCATCGAGATGATGAGCACGCGCATGATGGAGTGGGCCGCGAAACGCCGGCTCGACCGCATGATCGTCGTCAACAAGATCGATGCCGGCGGCGACTTTGCCGGCCTCGTGCGACAGATCCAGGAAGCGTTCGGCAAGGAATGCCTGCCACTGAACCTGCCGGCCGCCGGCGGCACGAAAGTCGTCGACTGCTTCTTCAATACCGAGGGCGAGGCCGATTTCTCCAGCGTCGAGGCGGCGCACCGGGCGCTGGTCGAGCAGGTGGTCGAGGTCGACCCGGAGTTCGTCGAGCGCTACCTGAACGATGGCGACGTCGACCCGCGCGAGCTGCATGCGCCGCTCGAGGAGGCGCTGCGGCAGGGCCACCTGATTCCGATCTGCTTCGTCTCGGCGCGCAACGGCGCCGGCGTGGCCGAATTGCTCGACGTGATCGAGCTGCTGCTGCCGAACCCGGCCGAAGGCAATCCGCCGCAGTTCTTCAAGGGCGAAGGGGTCGATGCGAAGGAGCTGCAGGCCGAGCCCGATCCGTCCAAGCACGTGATCGCGCACGTGTTCAAGGTCACCGTGGATCCGTACGTCGGCAAGATGGGCATCTTCCGCATCCACCAGGGCACGGTCACGCGCGACAGCCAGCTCTTCATCGGCGACGGACGCAAGCCGTTCAAGGTCGGCCACCTGTTCATGCTCAAGGGCAAGGACCACGTCGAGATCGTGCGCGGCCTGCCGGGCGACGTCTGCGCGGTCGCGAAGGTCGACGAGATGCACTTCGATGCGGTGCTGCACGACGCCGCCGAGGACGATCACCTGCACCTCGCGCCGCTGGACTTCCCGGTGCCGGTACACGGCCTCGCGATCGAGCCGAAGCGCCGCGGCGACGAGCAGCGCATGTGGGAGATCCTGCAGAAGCTGGTCGACGAGGATCCGTGCCTGAAGGTCGAGCATGTCGCCACGACCAACGAGACCGTGGTCTACGGCCTCGGCGACCTGCACCTGCGCACGCTGCTCGAGCGCATGAACGAGGTCTACAAGTGCGAGGTCGCGACCCGCCCGCCGCGCATCGCCTACCGCGAGACGATCACCGCGCCAGCCGAGGGTCACCATCGGCACAAGAAGCAAAGCGGCGGCGCGGGCCAGTTCGGCGAGGTGTACCTGCGGATCGAGCCGCTGGCACGCGGCGCGGGCTTCGAGTTCGTCGACCAGGTCAAGGGCGGCACGATCCCGGGCCAGTTCATCCCGGCGGTCGAAAAAGGCATACGCCAGGTGCTGGACACCGGCGTGATCGCCGGCTATCCGGTCAAGGACGTGCGGGTCGTCGTCTACGACGGCAAGTCGCACTCGGTCGACTCGAAGGACATCGCGTTCGCGACCGCCGGCCGCAAGGCCTTCATCGATGCGGTCAAGAAGGCCGTGCCCATCGTGCTCGAGCCCATCGTCAAGGTCGAGATCACGGCCCCCGAATCGAGCATGGGCGACATCACCGGCGACCTGTCGTCCAAGCGCGGCCAGGTCAACGCGACCCATGCGCTGCAGGGCGGCGCGATGAGCGTCAGCGGCCAGGTGCCGCTGTCGGAGCTGACCGGCTACCAGGCCCGGCTCAACGGCATGACCGGCGGCCAGGGCCGCTACACGCTGGAGCTGAGCCACTACGAGGCCGTGCCGGCCTCGGTGCAACAACAGTTGACGGGGCAATACCAGGCCAAGGACGAGGACTGACGCGCGCGGCGATCAGAACCTGCTGGTGGGCATGGGCTGGGTCGCGGCAAATCCGTCGGTCAACTCGGGGTGGGTGGCGGTGTCGGCGCCGTTGAGTTGGGCGCGCAGACGATCGAGCTCGGCGTAGGCGATGCGCAGCCGTTCCTCGGCGCGCGCCAGCTGGGCGTTGGGCTCGCCGGCCGCGGCCAACAACTGGCGCTTGACGTCGTGGCGTGTTTGTTCGAGCTCGGTTTGCGCCCGCATCTGCAGCGCCCGCAACTGAGCGAGTGCGCCAGCGTGCCGCTGCTCGAGCTCTTCGATCGCGCGGCCGGCCGCGGCCTTCGCCCGGCGTGCCGCATGGCGCATCGTGCCCCAGGCACTCAGCCCGGCGCTGAACAGCGCCATCCCGGAGCTCACCAGCAGCCATCCGATGGTGGTCATGTCGTACTTCCTTGTAGACCCGCAGGGCAAAAGCCCGATGGGCCGTAAGGTTAACGACTGCGGCGTCGGCGTGGATGCGAAATCGGCCGCGCGGGGCCGAAAGACCTGGCGATCATGCAGAACGACACGCTGCGAACGTCGACGCCCGGCGACAACGTGCGCTCCAGCCCACCGCGATCAGGCCGCGCGCGGCCGCACCAACCCGGCGCACTGCTTCGCGCGCTCGCGGGCCCGCTCGACATCGGCATCATGGGCCAGCGCGACCCCCATGCGCCGCTTCGCGAAGCTCTCGGGCTTGCCGAACAGCCGCAACTCGGTCTGCGGCACGCCCAGCGCCTGCGCCACACCGTCGAAGACGATGCCCTTGGCATCGACGCCGCCATAGATCACCGCGCTGGCGCCCGGGCTCTTCAGGCTCGTGTCGACCGGCAGCCCGAGCACCGCGCGCGCATGCAGCTCGAACTCGTTCTGCCACTGCGTGATCATCGTGACCATGCCAGTGTCGTGCGGGCGCGGCGAGACCTCGCTGAACCAGACGTCCTCGCCCTTCACGAACAGTTCGACGCCGAACAGGCCGAGCCCGCCGAGGTCGTCCGTCACGGCCTTGGCGATCTCGCGCGAACGAGCCAGCGCCCGAGGATGCATCCGGTGCGGCTGCCAGCTCTCGACGTAGTCGCCGCTGACCTGCACGTGGCCGATCGGCTCGCAGAAGTGCGTCTGCACCGCACCGTCGGCCCCCAGTGCACGCACCGTGAGTTGCGTGATCTCGTAGTCGAAGTCGATGAAGCCCTCGACGATCACACGCCCGCGGCTGACGCGGCCGCCGGCCATCGCATAGTCCCACGCGCGCGCCACGTCGGCCGGCCCGTCTATCCTGCTCTGACCCTTGCCGGAACTGCTCATCACCGGCTTGACGATGCACGGGTAGCCGATCTTCGTATCGATCGCGGTTTGCAGCTCGGCCAGCGAATCGGCGAAGACGTACGGGCTGGTGGGCAGCGCCAGTGTCTCGGCGGCGAGGCGGCGGATGCCTTCGCGGTCCATCGTCAGACGCGCCGCCCGCGCGGTCGGGATCACGCGCACGACGCCGGCGGCTTCGAGCTCCTCGAGCATGGGCGTTGCGATCGCCTCGATCTCGGGCACGACCAGCAACGGCCGCTCGGCCTCGATCAGCGCCTTCAGCTGCTGCGGATCGCTCATCGCGATCGTGTGCGCGCGGTGCGCGACCTGGTGGCCCGGCGCATGCTCGTAGCGGTCCACGGCGATCGTCTCCACGCCCAGCCGTTGCAGCGCGATCAGCACTTCCTTGCCGAGCTCGCCGCTGCCGAGCAGCATCACCTTGGTCGCGTGGGCAGAAAGCGGGGTTCCGAGAGTCGTCGTCATGGCGGGCGTGATGGTCGTGGTGGCAAGGTGTCGTGGCCAGGGTTGATTGTCGCCAACCCGTCGCAACGTCGGCCGTGAAATCGACGTCGGAAACGACGTCGGAAAGGCCGGGCTGGATGGGTCCAGCTGGTCAACGAAGATTTATCATTGCACATCATGAATTCCGGCCCGCGCGACGTCGCGCAGATTCGCCACGACAACGCGCTGCTCCTCTTCGACGAGTTCGTTCGGGCAACCGTCAAGCATCCCGACGCGGCAACGCTGCGCGGACTGGAAGGCCGCTTCGCCGAGAAGCTGCAGATCCAGCCGAGCTACTGGAGCCAGATCAAGAGCCGTTCACGGCAGATCGG
>DATEFR010000757.1:0-5786 GCA_035280545.1 Burkholderiaceae bacterium
GGCGCGGAGATCGTCGCGCGCGGCGTGCGCAACTCGGTGGGCTTCGACTGGAGCCCGCTCGACCGCACGCTCTGGTTCAGCGACAACGGCCGGGACATGCTGGGCGACGATGTGCCCAGCGACGAGCTGAATCGCGTGGCGCAGAACGGCCAGCACTTCGGCTTCCCGTACTGCCACCAGGGAGACGTCGCCGACCCGCAGTTCGGCGCGCAGCGCCCGTGCAGCGAGTTCGTGCCGCCGGTCGCGAAGCTGGGCGCGCATGTCGCGACGCTGGGAATGCGCTTCTACGGCGGCAGCCAGTTCCCGGCCGAGTACCGCCACAACATCTTCGTCGCCGAGCACGGTTCGTGGAACCGCAGCACGAAGAGCGGCTACCAGGTGGTGCGCGTCGTGCTCGATGCGCAAGGCCGCGTGGTGCGCCACGAGCCGTTCGTACAAGGTTTCCTGCGCGTGGACGGCGATGGCCGCGAGTCGGTGCTGGGCCGTCCGGCCGATGTGCTGCCGCTGCCCGACGGCTCGCTGCTGGTCAGCGACGACCTGGGCGGCGCGATCTACAGGGTGCGCTACGCGCCCTGAGCGGGCCGTTGGCCGGTCGCTTCACGTTTCGTTTCTCGCTTCGTCCCACGCTTCGGTCGAGAGCCAGGTGCTGGTGCCCGTCCACCACGCGCTCGCATCCGGCGGTGTTCCGCGGCGCAGCGAGCGCACCTGGCGGGTACTGCGACCGGCGAATGCCTGGGCCAGGCGCTCGGCCTGCAGCGGGTCGCGCGCGCCGGCGCAGCCGATGAACTGGACCGCGACGGTGAAGCGTGCGGCGTAGTGCCGCGCGGGCGCGTCCGACGCGTTGTTCCGCGCGGGTCGCTCGACCAGCAGCATCGCGCCGCCGCCGTCGTCGCGCGTCAGCGGAAAGATCAGCCGCCCACCGGGCTGCAGCGCATCCAGCCATCCGTCCGGCGGGTGGCTCGCGCCGCAGCTCGCGTAGACCACGTCGGCAGCCGGCAGCGGCGTCGCGGTGGCCGAGCATCCATGCACGCGCACGTTCGGGCGCTCGGCCAGTGCCTGCGCGGCGCGCTCGGCGAGGTCTGCTTCGACCTCGTAGGCGTGCACGAATCCTTCGGGCCCGACCAGCTCGGCCAGCACCGCGGTGTAGTAGCCGCCGCCGGCGCCGATCTGCACGGCGATGTCGCCGGAGCGCGGCTTGGCCGCCGCGAGGCACTGCGCGTGCAGGCTGGGCTGGCCGTTGTTGATCTGGCGCTCGCTGGACAGCACGACCAGCACGTCGCGGTACAGCTTGCCGGGATCGTCGACGAGCGAGATCAGCTGGCCGATCGGCGAGTAGACGCGCCACGGCGGCGGGCCGAGAAAGCGCTCGCGCGGCACGCGGGCGAAGGCCGCGATCAGCGCGCGCTCCATCGCCGGGTCTTCGACGTCCGCCACGATGCGCCGCGCATAGTGCGCGCGGGCCGATTCGAGCGCCGATTCCACCGTCACGGCATCGATTCTGCGCGCGCCGTATGATGGTTTTCGACGCCATGAACAAAGCCTTCACCCGCGAGAGCGATACCGGCAGCGACGCCGACGACGGCGACGATATCGTCGCCCCCGCCATCCCTGCCGGCAGCAAGAACTACCTGACGCCGGCCGGTTACGCCCGGCTGCGCGCGGAGCTGCTCGCGCTGCTCGACGACGAGCGGCCGAAGATCGTCGAAACCGTCTCGTGGGCTGCGAAGAACGGCGATCGCTCCGAGAACGGCGACTACCTGTACGGCAAGAAGCGGCTGCGCGAGATCGACCGGCGCATCCGCTTCCTGACCAAGCGGCTGGACATCGCCGAGGTCGCCGACCCCTCGGTGCACCACGGCAGCGATCAGGTGTTCTTCGGCGCGACCGTGACCTACGTGAACCAGCAAGGTGTAGCGCGCACGATCACGATCAAGGGCATCGACGAGGCGGACAGCCTGCAGGGCGAGGTCAGCTGGGTCGCGCCGATCGCGCGGGCGCTGCTGAAGGCGCGGATCGGGGACGAGCTGCAGCTGATGACACCGGGCGGACTCGAGGAGATCGAGATCGTCGAGGTGCGCTATCCGGCGCCGGGTGCTTAGGCCAGAGGGCTTCGATACCTCAGCCCGAACGGTTGTTGTTGACTAGCGGCTGCCAACCACCCGTTCGCGCTGAGGTATCGAAGCGCGCGCCTGCTCCACTAGGGCTTGACGCGTGACACCCGCAACACCGCCGGCGAGCGCTTCAGCGTCCGCATCACATCGGCCAGGTGCAGCCGGTCGCGTACGCTGACCAGCAGTTGCAACTCGGTCGTCTCCGCCGCCGGCTCGTTGCCCATGTCGATGTGCGTGATGTCGGCTTCCGCCTCGCTCACCGCTTGAGCCACCTGCGCCAGCACGCCCTTGCCGTTGCGCACCAGCAGCGTCACCGAGGCCTCGAACGGCTTGGTCGGCTGCTCGGCCCAGCCCACGCTCATCCAGTGCTCGCTGTCGCGTTCGAACAGCCGCTTGCCGACGCTGCATTCCGCGGTGTGCACGACCAGCCCTTCGCCGCGCCCCAGATAGCCGACGATCGCGTCGCCCGGGATCGGGCGGCAGCACGGGGCGAGCCGGATCGAGGCACCTTCGCTGCCGTCGATCAGCACCATGCCCTGCGCCGGGGTGGCGTCGTCGGACGCATAGCGGCCCATCGTCAAGGTCAGCGGATCGGGCTTCGCGCCCCGCTCGGCCATCAGCGCGGCCAGGCGCTTCGCGACGATGGTCGCGATCTTGCGGCCCAGGCCGATGTCGGTGAACAGGTCCTCGCGGGTCTTGCTGCCGCTCCAGCGCGTCAGCTGCTGCCACAGCGACGCGTTGTCTTCGTCGCTGCCGGGCAGTTGCAGGCCTTCGGCACGCAGCGCCTGCGCGAGCATCTTCTCGCCCAGGTCCTGCGACTCCTCCTGCTCCATGTTCTTCAGGTAGTGGCGGATCTTCGAGCGTGCCCGGCCCGTGCGCACGAAGTTCAGCCACGCCGGATTGGGGCGTGCGCCGGGCGCGCCGATGATCTCGACCACGTCGCCGCTGCGCAGCTCGGTGCGCAGCGCGACCGGCTCGCCGTTGACCTTGGCCGCGACCGTGTGGTCGCCGACATCGGTGTGGATCGCGTAGGCGAAGTCGATCGGCGTCGCGCCGCGCGGCAGCGCGAGGATCTTCGACTTCGGCGTGAACACGTAGACCGCGTCGGGGAACAGGTCGATCTTGACGTGCTCCAGGAACTCGTTCGCGTCGTGCGTCTCGTCCTGGATGTCGATCAGCGACTGCAGCCACATCGCGCCCAGGCGCTGCGCCTCCTGCACCTGCGCGCCGCCGCTCTTGTACAGCCAGTGCGCGGCGATGCCCTTCTCGGCGACCGCGTGCATCTGCTCGGTGCGGATCTGGAACTCGACCGCGGTGCCCAGCGGGCTCACCAGCGTCGTGTGCAGCGACTGGTAGCCGTTGGCCTTGGGGATCGCGATGTAGTCCTTGAAGCGGCCCGGCAGCGGCTTGTAGAGCTGGTGCAGCACGCCCATCGCCATGTAGCACTCGTTCAGCGTGCCGACGACGATGCGAAAGCCGAAGATGTCGTTGACCTGCGCGAACGTCAGGTGCTTCTCGCGCATCTTCTTGTAGATCGAGTACAGCGTCTTCTCGCGGCCGTAGACCTGCGTCGTCAGCTTGCACTGCGCGAACGCCTTCTCGACGTCGCGCTGGATCCGGTCGACGACGTCGCGCCGGTAGCCGCGTGCCTTCTGCACCGCCTTGGACAGCGCCGCATGGCGCCACGGCCGCAGGTGCTCGAACGACAGCTCCTGCAGCTCGCGGTAGGTCTGGTTCAGGCCGAGGCGGTGCGCGATCGGCGCGTAGATGTCCAGCGTCTCGCCGGCGATGCGGGTGCGCTTGCTCGGCGCGACCGCGGCCATCGTGCGCATGTTGTGCAGCCGGTCGGCGAGCTTGATCAGGATCACGCGCACGTCGCGCGCCATCGCGAGCAGCATCTTGCGGAAGGACTCGGCCTGCGACTCCTCGCGGGTCGAGAACTGCAGCTTGTCCAACTTGGTCAGGCCGTCGACCAGGTCGGCCACCGGCGCGCCGAAGCGCTCGATCAGCTCGAGCTTGCTGACGCCGCAGTCCTCCATCGCGTCGTGCATCAGCGCGGCCATGATCGCCTGCGCATCGAGCTTCCAGTCGGCGCACAGGCCGGCCACCGCGATCGGGTGCGTGATGTAGGGCTCGCCGCTCGCACGGAACTGCCCGAGGTGCGCCTCGTCGGCGAAGCGGTAGGCCTCGCGCACCTTCTTGATCTCGGCGGCGTCGAGGTAGTCGAGCTTGTGGGTCAGCGTCGCGAACGACGCGGCCGCGGCATCGGCGGCCGACGGCACGCTCTGTTTCGGCGGCGCGGCCGGGCGCCGCGCCGATTTCGGCGACGGATCGCGAAGGGTGTAGGGGGTGCGCTCGCCCATGCGCCGAATTTAACGTGGAACGAGCGGCCGCGTCAGGGAGTGGGTTCCCTGTGCGCGGGATGCGCGGCCGAAGCAGGCCGACCGCGCCGGGTCATCGAGTCAGACCGGGACTTTGCGCAGCATCTCGACGCCGACTTCGCCGGCGGCGATTTCGCGCAGTGCGGTCACGCCGGGCTTGTTCTTGGTCTCGATCTTGGGCGCGTGACCCTGGCTCAGCATGCGGGCGCGGTAGGTCGCGGCGAGCACGAGCTGGAAGCGATTCGGGATTTTCTGCAGGCAGTCTTCGACGGTGATGCGGGCCATGTCGGGTTTCCGTGCTCGGTCAGTTCTTCGGCGGCTTGCCGCTCGGCTCCGGGCTGCTTTTGCCCAGGCCGAGTGCCGCGAAGACCGCGGACTTGCTCCTGAGCTGCGCCGCGTACTTGAGCCGCTGCGAATGAACGATCGCTTTCAGATCGAAAAGCGCCGTCTCGAACAAAGCGTTGATTATAACGAAGTCGAATTCCCGGGCTTTGGACACCTCGACCCGGGCGTTGGCCATGCGCTGGGCGATCACCTCGGGCGGGTCCTCGCCGCGCCGCTGCAGCCGCTGCTGCAGCTCGTCCCAGCTGGGCGGCAGGATGAAGATCAGCACCGCGTTCGGGAACAGCTTCTTGATCTGCAGCGCGCCTTGCCAGTCGATCTCCAGCACCACGTCGTGGCCGCCGGTGATGCGATCCTCGATCGCGCCGCGCGACGTGCCATAGAGGTTCCCGTGCACCTCGGCCCACTCGAAGAACTCGCCGCGCTCGATCATCGCGCGGAACGCGGCCTGGTCGATGAAGTGGTACTCGCGCCCGTCCTGCTCCTGGCCGCGCGGCGCGCGCGTCGTGTGCGAGATCGCGACGACCAGGTGCGAGTCGACCTCCAGCAGCGAGCTGACCAGGCTCGACTTGCCGGCGCCACTGGGCGCGGCGACGACGAAGAGGTTGCCGGGGTAGTCCATCGGCTTGGCAGTCTAGCCGATGGGGGCCGGGTTCTCCCCGGTGCGGCCGATCAACCGGCGAGTTGCTGCAGGTAAGTGCGCAATGCTTTGCGACCTGCGCTGTTGGTCGTGCGCCAGGCCTGCAGTGCCAGCGCGAGGAACTGCTGCTCCGCGGCTGTGACGATCTCGGTTTCGCGCTCCTCGTCCAGCCAGCCGGCGGGCTTGCCGCCGTGCTGCTCGATCTGCCGCGCCAGCTTGTCGCCGATGGGCCGCGAGGACTTGATCTGGCTCCACATGCTGGGCGAGATTTCGAGCGTGGCCGCGAAGGCCTGCTCGAGTCCCTTGGGGGCG
>DATEFR010000758.1:0-6957 GCA_035280545.1 Burkholderiaceae bacterium
CGGATAGACGTTCGCATCGCAACCGGTCACCTTGTGCCCGCTGTCGCGCGCCAGTGCGGCCAGGCCTCCCATGAAGGTGCCGCAGATGCCGAGGATATGGATGTGCATCGGACGATTCTAGGAGTCGCGGGCACTGGCACCTTGCAGGAACCGCGCCCGGGCGAGCGCGGAATCGGCAACACAATGTTCGGCTGGATCAGGCTCTCACGGCTTGTCGACGATGCCGAACCAGACGCTGCGGTGCCGGTACGCGTCGTCCAGCGATGCCAGCACTGCGAGGCAGTGTGATTGCCACGCCGGCTCGGGCGGCTTGAGGTCGGGCACGACGACGACCGCGAGGCCCGCCGCCAGCGCTGCGCGGGCGCCGTAGTTCGAGTCCTCGAACGCGACGCTGCGAGCCGTGTCAACGCCCAGGCGCGCGGTCGCAAGCTGGTACAGGTCGGGCGCGGGCTTGCCATGCCGGACCTCATCGCCGCCGCTGATGGCGGCGAAGTAGCCGCGCAGACCGGCATGCTCGAGCCGGCGTTCGACCTCGCGGTGTCCGGTCGACGAGGCGACCGCGCAGGGAATCTTCGCGTCGCGCAGCGCGTCCAGCAGCGGCCGTGCGCCTGCCTTGACCGGGAATGGCGCCGCGCTGAAGCGTTCGGCGAGCAAGCCGTCGGCACGTTGCCGGACCGCGCCCAACGATGCCGCATCGCCGCCGAAGAGGTCGAGCAGCAGGGCGTGGCTGTCGCGTTCGTTGCGGCCGACGACCGTCAGGTAGTCGGCCACCGACAGCGCGACGCCATGCTCGGCGGCGGCCTGCAGCCAGGCATCGCGCACCGGGCGTTCGGAGTCGAGCAGCAGGCCGTCCATGTCGAAGACGGCGGCGCTGAACGGCGGCACCGGCCGTATCGGCACGGTCACCGCAGTGCGCGCAACGCGGCGTCGCGGGTCGCGGCCAGGTCCGCGTCGCCATGCGCGGCGCTGACGAAGCCGGCTTCGTACAGCGCCGGCGCGAGGTACACGCCGGCGTCCAGCATCGCGTGGAAGAAGCGGTTGAAGCGCTCCTTGTCGGTCGCCATCACGCTCGTGTAGTTCTGCGGCAGATGGTCGGCGAAGAAGAAGCCGAACATGCCGCCCTCGCAATCGGCGGCCAGCGGCACGCCGGCCTCGCGGGCCGCGCCGGTCAAGCCATCGACCAGCGTGCGCGTTTTCGCGGCCAGCGCCTCGAAGAAGCCGGGCTTGCGGATCTCGCGCAAGGTGGCGAGACCGCAGGCGGTCGCCACCGGGTTGCCCGACAGAGTGCCGGCCTGGTAGACCGGGCCCAGCGGCGCGAGCAACTCCATCACCGCGCGCTTGGCGCCGAAGGCCGCGAGCGGCATGCCGCCGCCGATCACCTTGCCGAAGACGCTGATGTCGGGCGCGAAGCCGGGGATGGCCTTCGCATACAGGCTTTGCGCGCCGCCCAGCGCGACGCGGAAGCCGGTCATCACCTCGTCGAACACCAGCAGCGCGCCGTGCCGGGTGCACAGTTCGCGGATGCGCTGCATGAACGGCAGCGTCGCGCGCACGAAGTTCATGTTGCCGGCGATCGCCTCGATCATCACGCAGGCGATGGTGTCGCCGTGCAAGGCGAACGCCTCCTCGATCTGCTCGAGGTTGTTGTACTCGAGCACCAGCGTGTGCTGCACGACCTCGGCCGGCACGCCGGCGCTGGTCGGGTGGCCGAAGGTCGCGAGGCCGGAGCCGGCCTTGACCAGCAGCGCATCGGCGTGGCCGTGGTAGCAGCCTTCGAACTTGACGATGGTGCTGCGCCCGGTCGCGCCGCGGGCGAGGCGGATCGCGCTCATCGCCGCTTCGGTGCCCGAGCTGACCAGACGCAGCTGCTCGAGGCCCGGCACGAGCGAACAGATTTCCTCGGCGAGCTCGATCTCGCGTTCGGTCGGCGCGCCGAACGAGAAGCCGTCGGTCGCGGCCTTCTGAACCGCCTCGAGCACGGCCGGGTGGCCGTGGCCGAGGATCATCGGGCCCCATGAGCCGATGTAGTCGATGTAGCGCTTGCCTTCCGCGTCGAACAGGTAGGGGCCTTCGGCGCGAACGATGAAGCGGGGCGTGCCGCCGACCGCGCGAAACGCGCGCACCGGCGAATTGACGCCACCGGGGATCACGCGCTGGGCGCGTTCGAACAAATTGGCGTTCGTCTGTTGCATGAGTTCTATCGACGCGCGCGCGGGCTTCGATACCTCAGCCCGAACGGCAGGTGGCGAGTGACGTAGGTCTCAGTGAATATGCCGCGGATTCTTCGGCGCACTCGGCTCGTTCGCCGTGGATTCCGCTTCGGCTCCCTGGGCCTCGCCTTCCTCGGCAGGCGGCAAGGCCCAGAAGAAGCGGTCCGGCACGACGTTGCCCATGCCCGGGCGGAAGCCGGCGTCCAGCGACTGGTCGAGGAAGGTCAGCGCCTCGCCGACCGCCGCCTGCAGCTCCGCCCCCGACGCGAGCAGCGCGGCCAGCGCCGCGGCCAGCGTGTCGCCGGCGCCGACGAAGCCGACTTCGAAGCGCTCGAACTTCTCGCCGGTGATCGCGCCCTGTTGGGACGCGAGCACGTTGTCCATGAACTGGTCCTGGTTCTTGTTCTGCACCAGCACGCTCGTGACCAGCACGAAACGGGTGCCGTGCTCGCCGGCCGCGACCGCGAGCTCGCGCGGCGAGGCCGGGCGTTCGTTGTCCCAGTCGGGCAGCAGGAAGTCGGTCAGCGTCTGGTGGCTGCCGACCAGCACCTCGGTCTGCGGCAGCACCAGCTCGCGAAACGCATCGTGGTAGGCCTGCTGAGGATCGTCCTCGAGCCACGCCAGATTCGGCATGTAGGCGACCAGCGGCACGTCGGGGTAGTCGGAGAGGATCTCGGCCACCGCGCTGACCGTCTCGGCGGAGCCCAGGAAGCCGACCTTCCAGGCGGCGATCGTCACGTCCTCGAGGATGCTGCGCGCCTGCTCGGCGACCACGTCCGGATCCAGCGTGTGCTGGTCGAAGACCTCGGCCGTGTCGCGCATCACGATCGTCGCGATCACCGGCAGCGCATGCGCGCCCATCGCGGCTATCGTCGCGACATCGCCGGCCATGCCGCCGGCGCCGCTTGGATCGGCGGCGTTGAAGCTCATCACGCAGGCCGGTGCCGGCTGCTCCTCGGCCGTGTCTTCGACGTCGGCAGGATTGGATTCAGAGGTCATGGGAGGGGTGGGAGGGGCCTTGGCCGAACCTCTAGGCGAATGTGAAGAATGTTGCGTATGTGCCTACGGAGACTTGTTTTTTCGCCGTTTCACCTGGCTACAATCTGCTCGCATTGTAGTGAAGCCCAGAGCCGACGACGTGAGCGAGCCCAAAACCTGGATGTGCCTGATTTGTGGCTGGATTTACGACGAGGCGGCGGGCGATCCGGAACATGGCATCGCGCCCGGGACGGCGTGGGAGGCAGTGCCGATGAATTGGACCTGCCCGGAGTGCGGTGCGCGCAAGGAAGACTTCGAGATGGTTCAGATCTGAGCCGTCTCGTCGACGACCCAGCGAAGAATACAGCGGGTCCATCCGCTCACAAACACATGTCGTTGAGGAGAATGTTCGTTGAGCAATGCGGCCCCCCATACGGACGCGACTGGCGCTGCGGCGATCAAGGTGCTCGTCATCGACGACAGCAACACGATACGGCGCAGCGCTGAGATCTTTCTCAAGCAAGGCGGCTATCAGGTGCTGCTGGCCGAGGATGGCTTCGATGCGCTGTCCAAGGTCAACGACCACGACCCCGATCTGATCTTCTGCGACATCCTGATGCCGCGGCTGGACGGCTACCAGACCTGCGCGATCATCAAGCGCAACGCCAAGTTCGCGAGTGTGCCGGTGATCATGCTGTCCTCGAAGGATGGCCTGTTCGACAAGGCCCGCGGCCGCATGGTGGGCTCCGAAGACTACCTCACCAAGCCGTTCACGAAAGACCAGCTCCTGCAGGCGGTCGAACAGCACCGTCGCGCGACGGCCTGACACGGCGCGTCTCCCGCACTCACCGCACGACACGCCTGCGCATCTGGCAAAAGGAATTACCGATGGCGATTCACAAGATCCTGCTGGTCGACGACTCGAAGACCGAATTGCACCACCTCTCCGATGTGCTGGGCAAGCACGGCTACAGCGTGCGCACCGCCGAGAACGGCGAGGAGGCGATGCGCCGCCTCGGCGAAGACACGCCCGACCTGATCCTGATGGATGTGGTGATGCCCGGCCAGAACGGCTTCCAGCTGACCCGTGCGATCACGCGCGACCAGCGCTTCGCGAACGTGCCGGTGATCATCTGCACCAGCAAGAACCAGGAAACCGACAAGGTCTGGGGCATGCGGCAAGGCGCGCGCGACTACATCGTCAAGCCCGTCGACACCGACGAGCTGATCGCGAAGATCCACGCGTTCGACTGACCGCAGCGAACGTTCCGAGGCGAACTCCCGACCGATGGCCAACAAGCAAGCGCTGCGCGAACTCCAGAGCCGCCTGGCCGACAAGCTGCAGGCGGCGCGTACCCATGCGCGCGGCCGCTCGTGGCTGGCGGTCGAATGCGGTGCGCGCGGATTCCTGTTTCCGCTCGGCGAAGCGGGCGAGATCTTCGCGCTCGCGCCCATCGTCGCGGTGCCGCACAGCCACCGCTGGTTCCTGGGTGTCGCGAACCTGCGCGGACACCTGCACGGCGTCGTCGACCTCGCGGCATTCCTGGGTGTGAAGCAGCCCGACGCCGGGCGCGACCAGTCGCGGCTGGTCGGCTTCAACCAGTCGCTGGACCTGAACTGCGTGCTGCTGGTCGACCGCCTGCTCGGCCTGCGCAGCGAGGAAGACTTGACCGGCGAGCCCGACACGACTGGATCGCAGCGTCCCACATTCGCGGGCGCGCGCTACCGCGACCGCAACGGCCGCGCCTGGCAGGAGCTGAACCTGGGCGAGCTGGCCAGCAACGAGGCGTTCCTGAAGATCGTCGGCTGAGTCCGACCCGACACACCGCACGAGGGCGATATGAGCTTTCTGAACAAGATCAAGGGCTGGGGCCAGAAGGAAAACGGCTCTCCCGAGCACGACGCCGTCGACGAAGCGCCGTTTGCCGACGCCTACAAGCCGGTCGGCGGCGACTCGGCGGCGCTCGACGCGACGGCCGCGCCGTCGTTCGAGACGCCGACCGTGCAGCAGACGCAAGGCATGGACACGTCGATCATCAGCGAGGCCGCGCCCTCCGAGATGGCCGAGTTCTCCGAAACGCGCATCCAGGAAGGCGTGGCCGCTGCGGCGGGGACCGGGCTGCCTCTGATCGGCGATCGGCCGGTCGCGCAGCAGCAGCGCATCCTGTCGGTGATGGTGGCGCTCGGTCTGGTCGGGCTGATCGCGATGACGGTCTGGTCGCTGATCGCTGCGAACCGCAGCGCCGCGCAGGTCGCGGCGAGCGGCCAGGCGCTGATGCAGTCGCAGCGCCTCGCGAAGTCGGTGTCGCAGGCGCTGGTCGGTGCGGCGAGCGCGTTCCCCGAGGTCAAGGAAGCGTCCGAAACGCTGGTGCGCAACGCCAAGGGCCTGAAGAACGGCGACGCCGACATCACCGCCGCCCCCGGCACGGTGCAGGAGGTGCTGACCCCGGTGATGCCGCTGGTCGACAAGGCCGAGAAGAACGCGAACACCGTGCTCGGCCAGCAGAAGATCCTGACCCAGGTCGGTCAGGCGCTGCGCGCGATCAACCGGCAATCTTCCGATCTGCTCGAAATCGCCGAAACCGTCTCGTCGCTGAAGCTGCAGCAGGATGCGACGCCGGCCGAGCTCTCCGCGGTCGGCCAGTTGGTGATGCTGACCCAGCGCATCGGCAAGTCGGCCAACGAGTTCCTGACGATGGAAGGCGTGAGCCCCGAGGCGGTGTTCCTGCTGGGCAAGGACCTGAACTCGTTCCGCGAGATCGCGCAAGGCCTGCAGGACGGCAACCAGGAGCTGCGCCTGCCGCCCACCAAGGATGCGCAGACCAAGGAGCGCCTGAGCGCGCTGATGAAGCAGTACGAAGAGACGCGTACGCAGGCCAGCGCGATCCTGACCAACCTGCAGGGCCTGGTCAGCGCCCGCGAGGCGCAGGCCAGCATCGTGGCCGATTCCGAGCCGCTGCGCAAAGCGCTCGAGACCGTGCAGGAGCGGCTCGGCCACGAAACCGGTATCAGCGGTCTGAGCATCGGGCTGTTGCTGCTCTCGGCGATCGTGATGGTGCTGGGCGGCCTGGGCTTCCTGCGCCTGTATGTGCGCGACCAGGCCGAGCGTGCCACCTCCGCGGAAGCGCAGCGTGTGGCTGCCGAACGCGAGCAGCAGGAAGCCAAGCGCGTCAACGACGCGAACCAGGCGGCGATTCTGCGGCTGATGAACGAACTGCAGGCGGTTGCGGAAGGCGACCTGACGCAGCAAGCGACCGTGACCGAGGACATCACCGGCGCGATCGCCGACTCGGTGAACTACACCGTGGAAGAGCTGCGCACGCTGGTGTCGCAGGTGCAAGGCACGGTGGGTCGCGTGACCGACACGACGCAGCAGGTGGAAGCCACGTCGACCGAGCTGCTCGCGGCGTCGTCCGAGCAGCTGCGCGAGATCCGCGACACCGGCGAGTCGGTGCTGCAGATGGCGGGTCGAATCAACGACGTGTCGGGCCAGGCGCAGGAAACGGCCGCGGTGGCACGCCAGTCGCTGGAAGCTGCGGAATCCGGTCTGCGCGCGGTGCAGAACACGATCCGCGGCATGAACTCGATCCGCGACCAGATCCAGGAAACCTCCAAGCGGATCAAGCGCCTCGGCGAGTCGTCGCAGGAGATCGGCGAAATCACCGAGCTGATTTCCGACATTACCGAGCAGACGAACGTGCTGGCGCTGAACGCCGCCATCCAGGCCGCATCGGCCGGTGAAGCGGGACGCGGCTTCTCGGTGGTGGCC
>DATEFR010000759.1:0-17252 GCA_035280545.1 Burkholderiaceae bacterium
GACCATCACCATGTCGGCGCCCTCGGCCAGATCGAGTGCGACTTCGCGCAGCGCTTCGTCGGTGTTGCCCGGGTCCATCTGGTAGACCTTCTTGTTGGCCTTGCCGAGGTTCGCGGCGGAGCCGACTGCGTCGCGGAACGGCCCGTAGAACGCACTCGCGTACTTGGCGCTGTACGCCATGATGCGCGTGTGGATCGCGCCGCGCGATTCGAGCGCCGAGCGTATCGCGCCGATCCGGCCGTCCATCATGTCGCTGGGCGCGACGATGTCGACGCCGGCCTCGGCCTGCACCAGCGCCTGCCGGGTCAGCACGGCCACGGTCTCGTCGTTCAGGATGTAGCCGGTCGGATCGAGCAGCCCGTCCTGGCCGTGCGAGGTGAACGGGTCCAGCGCGACGTCGGTCATCAGGCCGAGCTCGGGGAAGCGCTGCTTCAGCGCGCGCACGACGGTCGGCACCAGGCCTTCCGGGTTCAGCGCCTCGCGGCCATCCTCGGTCTTCAGCGCCGGGGCCAGCACCGGGAACAGCGCGAGCACCGGGATGCCGAGCTTCACGCATTCCTCGGCCACCGGGTAGAGCCGGTCCAGCGTCAGGCGCTTGACGCCGGGCATCGAGGCGACGTCCTGCTCGGTGTTTTCTCCGGCCAGCACGAACACCGGCAGGATCAGGTCGGAGGGATGCAGACGGTGCTCGCGCACCAGTGCGCGGTTGAACTCGTCGCGGCGCAGGCGGCGTGGCCGGCTGGTGGGGTAGGGCGGGGGTTGGTGCATCGGAAGGTGGCTTTCGCCCGAGTGTCGCGGCGGGTCGCACCGCCGTGCGGCGTGAACTGTGCGACACCGCAAACAAGGTGGCGCCCGTGTCGCAGCCAGGCTGCAAACTCCGGCTCTTCTCTGCTAAAGTAGACATCGAATGATAGCCGCAAGGTTATTGTTCCCTGCTTTTCCTCCCTGAGCAGGTGCCTTACCGTGATGACAGCGATGAGGCATTTCAAGCCCCGGCCTGATGGTCGGGGCTTTTCTTTACCGGCCCCTGCAGCCGCACCCGTCGGGTCCGGCGCAGGTGCCGTCGCGATAATCGCCCGATGCTCTGGATCAAAGCGTTCCACATCGTCTTCGTCGCCAGCTGGTTCGCCGGCCTGTTCTACTTGCCGCGGCTGTTCGTCAACCTGGCCTCGGTGCCGGCCGACAGCCATGCCGAACGCGAGCGCTTGCTGCTGATGGCGCGCCGGCTGTACCGCTTCTCGAGCATGCTGATGATCCCGGCGCTCCTGCTCGGGCTGTGGCTCTGGCTCGCGAACCGGGCCGCCTACGCGACGGCCTGGTGGCTGTACGCGAAGCTCGTGCTGGTCGCGCTCGCGATCGGCTACCACCATGCCTGCCGTTCACTGCTGCGCCACTTCGAGGCGTTCGACAACCAGCGCAGCGAGCGTTGGCTGCGGGTCTTCAACGAGTCGGCCGTGCTGATCTTCGCGGCGATCGTCGTCCTCGTGGTCGTCAAGCCGTTCTGACGACGGGAGCCTGATCCAGAGCCTGCGATGCCGCCTCGCCACCGCAGCTCCGCATCGCCGCTCGCGCTGCTGTACGCGGCGCTGATCGTCTACGCGAGCCTGTACCCCTTCAGCGGCTGGCGCTTGCCGGGCGTCGCGCTGCTGTCGTTCCTGGGGGCCCCGTGGCCACGCTACTGGACCTGGTTCGACCTGGTCGCGAACTTCGTCGGCTACATGCCGCTGGGTGCGCTGATCTTCGGCGCGCTGGTGCGCAGCGGCGCCCGGTCGGGTCCGGCATTCGCCGTCGCGCTGGCTGGCGGCACGTGCCTGTCGTTTGGCGTGGAGTTCGTTCAGAACTTTCTGCCGCAGCGGGTCGCGTCGAATCTGGACCTCGCGTTGAACGCGGCCGGCGCGCTGGTCGGCGCGCTGCTCGCCTGGCTGATCCATCGCGGCGGTGGCATCGAGCGCTGGCAGGCGGCACGCGACCGCTGGTTCATCGGGCGCAGCGCCGGCGGACTGGCGTTGCTGCTGCTGTGGCCGGTGGGGCTGCTGTTCCCGTTGCCGGTGCCGCTGGGCATGGGGCAGGTGCTGGGCCGTCTGCTTCGCGGCGTGGCTGAACTGGTCGACAACACGCCGGTCGAGGCCTGGTTCGACCAATGGTTCGAGTCCTGGGGCGACGCGGCGGCCCAGCGCGTCGCGCTGGCGCCGGCGGCAGAGTTCTCGCTGGTCGCCCTCGGGCTGCTCGCGCCGTGCCTGGTGGCGTTCACGGTCTCGCGGCCGGGCTGGCGCCGTGCGGTGCTGGTGCTGGGCGCCGCGGCACTGGGCTGCGCGACGACGACGCTCTCGACCGCGCTCAACTTCGGCCCCGAGCATGCACTGGCCTGGAACACGCCGCGCGTGCTGGTGGCGCTCGCGGCGGCCGTCGTGATCGCCATGCTGTGCAGCCCGGTCCCGCGGCGCGCCGCCGCAGGGCTGGGGCTGGTCGCGCTGAGTGCGCTGATCACGCTGGTCGCGCAGGCGCCGTCCGATCCGTACTTCGCGGTCAGCTTGCAGGGTTGGGAGCAGGGGCGCTTCATCCGCTTTCACGGCGCGGCACGGTGGGTCGGCTGGCTGTGGCCGTATGCGGCGATCCTGTACCTGCTCGCGCGCCTGGGTGCACGCGATCCGGAGCCGCGCGGCATCGGGGTTGTCGCGAACGTTCCCTTCAGCGGCGCGGCCGACGGGTCCCCACGCGACCCTCGTGCCGACGAGGGGCCTCCTACAATCCCGTCATGAGTTCGACGCCCCCGGGTTACTACCGGCACCACATCTTCTTCTGCCTGAACCAGCGTGACAACGGCGAAAACGCGTGCCAGCAGCACGGCGCACAAGCCGGCTTCGATCATTGCAAGGCGCGCATCAAGGCCGAGAAGCTCGCAGGGCCCGGCGGGGTGCGCGTCAACAAGGCAGGCTGCCTGGACCGCTGCGCTGGCGGGCCGGTGGCGGTGGTCTACCCGGAGGCGGTCTGGTACACCTATGTCGACCAGCATGACATCGACGAGATCGTCGAGTCCCACCTGAAGAACGGCCAGATCGTCGAGCGGTTGCTCCTGCCGCCGTCGGTAGGCCGTTGATCGCAGCCGCGAACCCGCGATGAATTCCAGCACACAGCGCGAGACCGTCGCCGGCCCGGCCGGTTCGATCGAGTGCGCGATCGACCTGCCGACCACGGTGGCCGAGCCGCACGGCACCGCGATCATCTGCCACCCGCATCCGCAGTTCGGCGGCACGATGGACAACAAGGTCGTGCAGACGCTGGCGCGCGCGGTGCTGCAACTGGGCTGGCGCAGCGTGCGCTTCAACTTCCGCGGCGTCGGCAGCTCGCAGGGCGTGTGGGACGAAGGCGTCGGCGAGATTGCCGATGCGCTCGCGGTGATCGCGGCACGCCGCGAGGGCCCGTTGCTGCTGGCCGGGTTCTCGTTCGGCGGCTACGTCGCCGCGTCGGCCGCGCAGCGCCTGGCGGACGATGCGAAGCCTGCGCGTCTCGTGCTCGTGGCGCCGTCGACGGCCAAGCAGACCGTGCCGGGCGTGCCGCCCGAGACCATCGTCGTGCAAGGCGAGGCCGACGACGTGGTGCCGCTCCCGGCCACGTTCGACTGGGCCCGCCCGCAATCGCTGCCGGTCATCGTGCTGCCCGGCGTCGGCCACTTCTTCCACGGTCAGCTCGGCCTTCTGAAAACCGTGCTCGTGCGGGAACTGCTCGCGCGCGATGCGCTCTGACCGGGCGCTCTCGCCACAACGTGCGCCGGCCGATGGCATCGACCCCGCGCACGCGGTTCTTTTGTTTCTCGATCGCATGAAAAAATCAGTCGCTCTCGTCGCTGCCTTCCTTTTCAGCGCCAGCGCCTTTGCGCAGGCGCCGCAGCCGCCCGAGGTCGCGGCCAAGAGCTTCATCGTGGTCGACCTGACGAGCAACCAGACGCTCGCCGAACGCAGCGCCGACGCGCCGGCCGACCCGGCATCGCTGACCAAGCTGATGACGGCCTACGTCGCGTACACCGCGATCAAGGACAAGAAGATCACGCTGGACCAGAAGATTCCGGTCAGCAAGCGCGCATGGGAAGAGCGCAAGGGGGGCGGCTCGCTGATGTTCATCGACACGACGATGACGCCGACCGTCGACGAGCTGCTGCGCGGCCTGATCGTGCAAAGCGGCAACGACGCGTCGGTCGCGATGGCCGAGGCGGTGGGTGGCACGCTGGACCAGTTCGTTGCGATGATGAACCGCCAGGCGCAGGCGTTCGGGTTGAAGAACACGACGTTCAAGAACGTCACCGGCCTGACCGAGGCCGGCCACCAGAGCACCGCACGCGACCTCGCGGTGCTGGCGAGCCACGTGGTCCGCGACTATCCCGAGCTGTTCGCGTACTACTCGATCAAGGAGTACAAGTACAACAACATCTCGCAGCCCAACCGCAACCTGCTGCTGCGCCGCGACCCGACCGTCGACGGGCTGAAGACCGGCTACACCGAAGCGGCCGGCTACTGCCTGGTCGCGACCGCCCAGCGTGAATTCCCGAACCTTGGCGCTGCGAACGATGCGGCAAAGGCCGGCACACCCGGCAAGCGCCGGGTTCTGACCGTGCTGCTGAACACCACGTCGATGGAGGCGCGCGCGAACGAGAGCCAGAAGCTGCTGAACTGGGCGTTCTCGGCGTTCGACACGATCCGCCTGTTCGACGACACCAAGCCCATCGTCACGCCGGAAGTCTGGAAGGGCCAGGACAAGCAGGCCAAGCTGGGCGCGGCCGGCGGCTTGTACGTCAACGTGCCGCGCGGCGAAGGCGCCAAGCTGCAGACCAAGATCGAGCGCACCGACCCGCTGGTCGCGCCGCTCGCGAAGGGCCAGCGCGTGGGCACGATCAAGGTCAGCACGGCCTCGGGTGCGCCGGTCGTCGATGTGCCGCTGGTCGTGCTCGAGCCGGTCGAGCAGGCCGGTATTCTCGGCCGCGCCTGGGACGCGCTGCGGCTGTGGATCAAGTAAGCTGAGCCGTCTCGCGGCCGAGTTGTCGTTGTCGTCGTCATTGCCCGGAGTCGTTGCATGCAAACCCTACCCGACACGCTGTGTTTTCTGAACGGCGAGTACGGCTCGCTACGCGACGCCAAGGTGCCGGTGCTCGACCGCGGCTTCATCTTCGGCGACGGCATCTACGAGGTCGTGCCGGCCTACGGCGGCAAGTTGTTCCGCTTCGACGAGCACCTCGCGCGCCTGAACCGCAGCCTGACCAAGCTGCGCATCGAGAACCCGGCCAGCCGCGACGAGTGGATCGCCCGCGCGCGCAAGCTGGTCGCCGCGCTGACCGAGAAGACTGGCGCAGCCGACCAGCTCGTCTACATCCAGGTCACGCGCGGCGTCGCGCTGCGCGACCACGTGATGCCGACCGACGTGTCGCCCACCGTTTTCATGATGTGCAGCCCGATGAAGCCGGCCACGCCCGAGCAGCGCCACCACGGCGTGGCCTGCATCAGCGCGCGCGACTTCCGCTGGGAGCGCGGCGACATCAAGAGCACGTCGCTGCTCGGCAATGTGCTGGCGCGCCAGATGTCGGCCGACAAGGACGCGCTCGAGACCATCATGTTCCGCAACGGCTTCCTGACGGAAGCGGCGGCGAGCAATGTCTGGGTCGTGCACGAAGGCGCGCTGCTGGGTCCGCCGAAGAGCGAGCTGGTCCTCGAAGGCATCCGCTACGAGCTGCTGCGCGAACTGTGCGAGGAAGTCGGCATCGCCTACAACCTGAGGCCTATCCCCGAGACCGAGGTCACCGCGGCCGACGAGCTGCTGCTGAGCTCCGCCACGAAGGAAATCCTGCCGGTCACGACGCTGGATGGCGACCCGGTCGGTCATGGCGCGCTGCGCGGCAAGCCCGGGCCGGTGTACGCGCGGCTGTACGAGGCGTACCAACGGGCCAAAGCGACGCAGTCGATTTGACCCTGGGGCTCGACGCAGTCGATTTGATCGACGCGCCATCGCCCCCATATCGGCTCGATGGACACCACCACGCTGATGCAAGACATACCGCCGGACCAGTCGCTGATCGAATACCCGTCGCAGTTCCCGATCAAGGTGATGGGCGCGAACGTGGACGGCTTCGTGCACGCGGTCGTCGAGGTCGCGCGCCGCTTCGACCCCGGCTTCGACGCCGCGACGGTCGAGCTGCGCCCGAGCAAGGGCGAGAAGTACCTCGGCGTGACGATCACGGTCACCGCGACCAGCCGCGAGCAGCTCGACGAGCTGTACCGCACGCTGAGCACGCACCCGATGGTCAAGGTCGTGTTGTGAGCCTGTGGGTGTGGAGCCCGGGCCGCTGCTGAAGACGCTCGGTCGGGTCGACTACGAACCGACCGTGGCGGCGATGCGCGCCTATACCGAGGCGCGCACCGGCGACGCGCCCGACGAGATCTGGCTCTGCGAGCACGCGCCGGTCTACACGCAAGGCCTGGCCGGCAGGGCCGAGCATCTGCGGGACGCGCACGGCATCCCGGTCGTCGCGACCAACCGCGGCGGGCAGGTCACGTACCACGGGCCGGGGCAGGTCGTCGCGTACCCGCTGGTCGACCTGAAGCGGCTCGGCATCTACGTCAAGGAATACGTCTTCCGCATCGAGCAGGCGGTGCTGAAGACGCTGGAGCAGTTCGGCGTCACCGGGCATCGTGTCGCCGGCGCGCCCGGCATCTATGTCAGAATCGCCGACCCGTTCGGCCACGCGGCGCTGACCGGGCCACGGTCCGACCCGTTCGAGGGCCTGGGCAAGATCGCCGCCTTGGGCATCAAGGTCAGCCGGCACTGCACCTACCACGGTGTCGCGCTGAACGTTGCGATGGACCTGCGACCCTTCTCGGGCATAGACCCTTGCGGCTACGCCGGCCTGCAAACGGTGGACCTTTCTACAATCGGGGTCCAGGCTCGATGGGACGAGGTGGCCGATGTGCTCGGCCGCCGGCTCGTGAACCAGCTGAGCCCCTGAAGCGGAACCGCAACCCATGACGACCTCCCCCGTGACCCGCGACGTGCAAGACGCGGCGAGCTACGACGCCACCGCGAAGCAGAAATCGCAGGCCAAGACCGCGCGCATCCCGATCAAGATCGCCCCGGCCGAGGTGCTGAAGAAGCCCGACTGGATCCGCGTCAAGGCCGGCTCGCCGTCGACCCGCTTCTACGAGATCAAGAACATCCTGCGCGAGCACAAGCTGCACACGGTCTGCGAGGAAGCCTCGTGCCCGAACATCGGCGAGTGCTTCGGCAAAGGCACGGCGACCTTCATGATCATGGGCGACAAGTGCACGCGGCGCTGCCCGTTCTGCGATGTCGGCCACGGCCGGCCCGACCCGCTGGACCCCGACGAGCCGCGCAACCTCGCGAAGACGATCGCGGCGCTGAAGCTGCGGTACGTCGTGATCACGAGCGTCGACCGCGACGATCTGCGCGACGGCGGCGCCCAGCACTTCGTCGACTGCATCCGCACGGTGCGCGAGCTCTCGCCGCAGACCCAGATCGAGATCCTGACGCCGGACTTCCGCGGGCGCATGGACCGCGCGCTGGAGATCCTGAAGGCCGCGCCGCCCGACGTGATGAACCACAACCTCGAGACCGCGCCGCGCCTGTACAAGGAAGCGCGCCCGGGCTCGGACTACGCGTATTCGCTGAACCTGCTGAAGCGCTTCAAGGAGTTCGCGCCGCACGTGCCGACCAAGAGCGGGTTGATGGTCGGCCTCGGCGAGACCGACGAAGAGATCCTGCAGGTGATGCGCGACATGCGCGCCCACGGCATCGACATGCTGACCATCGGCCAGTACCTCGCACCCAGCGGCCATCACCTGCCGGTGCGGCGCTACGTGCACCCCGACACCTTCAAGATGTTCGAGGACCAAGCCTACGCCATGGGCTTCACGCACGCGGCGGTCGGTGCGATGGTGCGTTCGAGCTACCACGCCGACCAGCAGGCCGAGGCTGCGTTCGCGTCGGCCGGCGAAGCCACCGCCTGAGGCTGCGGCGCGTCGCATGGCCGGCGCTGTCATCGATCGCACCGTCGGCGACGCATTGAGCTGCGGCAACTGCCGCCAGCCCATGCAGCGCCTGACGCTGCCCGGCCACTACGGTCGCGGCGTCGAGCTGGACCTGTGCCGCGCCTGCCATCTCGTCTGGTTCGACCAGACCGAGACCGCGCGCCTGAACGGGCCGGCGCTGCTCGAGCTGATCGGGCACATGGCCGATGCGCAGACGCTGCCGCACGAGCCGTTGCGTGCCGACGCCGGCTGTGCCCGCTGTCGCGGTGCGCTGAAGCCGGTGCACAACCAGTCGCGCTGGGGCCGCTCGCTGCAGCTCGAGTGCGTGAACCGGCACGGCGCCTACCAGACCTTCGCGCAGTTCCTGCAGGAGAAGGGCTTGTTGCGGCCGATGTCGCGCCTCGACCGGGCGAAGCTGCTCGAGGCCAACGGACAGATCGACTGCGTGAACTGCGGTGCGGCGATCGGGCGCGTCGACGCGCAGTGTCCTCACTGCCTGTCGGTGCCCAGCCTGCTCGACGTTGCGCGGCTCGCTCGTGCGCTCGACCCGGAGGGCGCGATCGAGTTGCAGGCGGTGCACGCGACGCCGGCGCGCCAGGCGGCGATGCAGTGCGCCGCCTGCGGCGCGGCGCTGCCCAAGGACGAGACGCTGAAGTGCGCCCACTGCAGTGCAACACTCGCGATCAGCCGGCTGGTCGACGCCCACGCGCACGTGCAGACATTGGCGCCGGCGCTGCGGGCGCACGCGCAGCAGCCGGCGCCGCAGGTCGTGAAGCGCCGGCTGCAGGCGCTGGCTGCCGACCTGCCGCGGCGGCGCGAATGGGCTCAGAAGATGGAAGCCGAAGCTCGCCAGCAAAGAGGCCTGAGCCGCGACTTCGATCGCGAATGGGAGTGGTCGTCGCTGCTCAGCAGCGGCACGAACCCGGTCCGCGCGGTGCTGATCGCGCTGCTGATCTGGTTCGTCTGGTGGTACTGGTAGGACTTGCTACGCGTTTTCGGCCAGCAGCTTCTCGACCAGCTGGTGCAACGCCGCGAAATCCGGCTCGCCGACATAGCGCTTGACGATTTCGCCGCGCTTGTTGATCAGGACGCTGGTCGGCGTCAGCTGTACCTGGCCGAAACTCTTCGCGATCGTGCCGGTGTTGTCGATCGCGACGCCGAACGGCAGCTTGCGCGTCTCGGCGAAATTGACGACGTAGGCCGGTGGGTCGTAGCTCATCGCAACGGCCAGCGTGTCGAAGCCGCGCTGCTTGAACTTCTCGTGGGTCGCGACGATCTGTGGCATTTCGTGCACGCAGGTCGTGCAGCTTGTCGCCCAGAAATTCACCAGCACGACCTTGCCGCGCAGCTGCTCGGTGCTGGACTGCTTGCCGTCGAGTAGCGTGTAGCCGACAGTGGGCGCCATGTCCTTCGCGCCGACGCTTTGGTACGCCAGGTAACCGCCCACGCCGACAGCGAGGGCGACAATGGCGGCAACGGCATAACGAGCAGGTTTCACGGGGAATCTTTCATGCAGCAGCAGCGGCGCAAGTTTACGGCAGGACTCGTTTCCTTGCCGGGATGGTCGACCTTGGCGGTCTTGTTGGGCCTGGCCAACCGGCCGGCCTGGGGTGCCAACAACCTGACCGAGAGCGATGCGGCGCTGGGTATCCGCGCCGCACTCGAGCGTGGCGCCGTGTCGGCGGTCGGGCTCCTGGGCCGGACCGGCGGGTTCCTGGACAACCCGAAGGTCCGCATCCCGCTGCCCGGTTTCCTGAACGACGCGGCCCAGTTCCTGAAGTTCGCCGGCCAGCAGAAGAAGGTCGACGAGCTGGTCACGGCGATGAACCGGGCCGCCGAAGCGGCGGTGCCGCAGGCGAAGACGCTGCTCATCAATGCGGTGAAGGCGATGAGCGTCGAAGACGCGCGTCAGATCCTGACCGGCGGCGACAACTCGGTGACGACGTTCTTCGCGAACAAGACGCGCGAGCCGCTGGGCGCGCAGTTCCTGCCCATCGTCACGAAGGCGACCGAGAAGGTGTCGCTGGCGAACAAGTACAACGCGGTGGCCGGCAAGGCGGCCGGGCTCGGCCTGCTGAGCAAGGACGATGCGAACATTCAGCAGTACGTGACCGTCAAGGCGCTCGACGGCCTGTACCTGATGATCGGCGAAGAAGAGCGCAAGATCCGCCAGGACCCGATCGGAACCGGCAGTGCGATCCTGAAGAAGGTCTTCGGCTCGTTGAAGTAGACGGCGTGCGACGATGCCCCGCGGGGCGCCGGCGCTAGAGCGTCTTCGACAGCTCGAACACCAGTGCCGAGGGCAGCGAGCTCGCGATCACGTCGCGGCCGACGCGTGCCATGCTCGGGCCGCCGAAGCCGGACATCTCGAAGTCGCAGCCTTCCTCGACGATCTCGATGAAGACGAAGCCCGGCACCTCGTCGAGGATGTCGTCGCGGAATGCCGCGAAGCGTTCGCCCTTCTGGATCGCCTCGATGACGATCGCGTGCGGCAGCCCTTCGCGACAGAAGTTCGCGGCCTCGTCGACCGAGTTGACGAAGTCGATGATCAGGCTCATGTTGCGCAGCGCATCGCGGATCCGCAACCGCATCTCGCGCCGCGATGCGACGACCAGAACGTGACTGCCGGCCAGCGGCTGCGAGTTGCTAGACGGCGCGAAGCCGTCGTTCAGCTCGACCGCGCTGACGCCTTCGATCTCGTGGCTCACCGTGCGCGGGAATTCGAGCACCAGCGTCGTGTCGCCGCCGGCATCGCGTCGCTCGGCGGTCAGGCCCATGGTCCATGCCGTCTGTTCGAGCAGGCGCCAGGCCAGCGAATCCAGGCCGTGCGGCAGTGCGGTGGCGTCCGCCGCGTCGGCTGGCCGGTTCGCGAATTGGCACTGCAACCGCGCCTTGGCCGGCGTGGACTTGAGCTCGATCGTCAGCTCGATCTGCGAGTGCGCGTTGGCCAGCGCCCAGTCCAGCATCGTGTTGATCAGGCTGAACAGCAGCGAGGCGTCGGCGATGACCTCGGCCGGCTTCAGCGACGGTTTCAGCGCGATGCCGCGGGCCTGGGTTTCGCGGCCGCGGTGTGCGATCACGCTCTCGATGACCTCGGCCAACGGCAACCGCTCGTGTGATTGGCGCAAGCGGCCCGATGCGAAGCGAGTGAGTTGCTGGCCGGTCATGCCGGCCTGGCGGGCGACCTCGACCTCGTGGCGCAGCGCGCGCAGGCTCTGGCGGTCTATCCTGCCGGTGCTGGTCAGCGTGTTGATGCGCTCCAGCGCGGCCGTCAGCGGTGCTGCGATCTCGGCGCCGATCTGTGCGACCAGCGCAGCCCAGCGCTCGCTGTCGTGCAAGCCGCCGTTGCCTGGCGGCGGCTCGGCGGCAGTGCGGCCGATCTCTGACATGTCCATGCTCTGCGTTCTGTTCTGGGGTGGGATCCCGCGGCCCCGGATGTCGGAGCGAACCAGGGCGCGGGCGTGGCCGAGTTTGGGCTCGCGACGGCCTTGGCGCCAGGGGCGCCAACGGGGTTTCACCCGACCCAAGGGAGTGAAAAAGTCACGACCTGCGGGAAGGCGCCGCCCTGCGGCGGCCGTACTCAGCGAGCCAGCGACAGCAGGATCTCGAGCAGCGCCCGCGGCGCGCTGACCATCGCATCGTGCCCGGTTGCGATCTCGACGACCGACCAGCCCGGCTCGGTGCGCGCCCGGCGGCGTGATTCGGCAATCGTCGGCAGTGCGGGGTCGGTGCAGTCCACGAAGGTCTTCGGCAACGCGGCAAGCCGGTCCGCATCGAAGTTCAGCGTTTCGTCGTAGACGGCGCCCGGATGCGGTGTCTGCCGGCGCGCGACCCAGGCGCGATCGCCACCCGCCAGGCCGAACGCGGCCGGGTCGGGTGCCGGGATCGTGCCGGTCTCGGCGATCGCGCGGCGGCGCTGTGCGCGGGTTTCGTCGCTGTGTGTGCTGGACCACGCCTCGCCGGGGCGCGGCACGACCGCATCGAGGTAGACCAGCCGGCCGATCGTCGACGACGATGTCGTCACCAGCCTGTCGGCCACACCGGTGATCACGATGCCGGCATAACTGTGGCCGACGACGACGGCGTCGCGCAACTCTTCGGCCTCGATCACGCCGACGACGTCGGCGATGTGGGTTTGCAGCGTGATCGTGGGCGCGAGCAGGTGTGCGCGCTCGCCCGAGCCGGTCAGCGTGACCGCGTACGCCCGGTGTCCGGCCGCCCACAGCGGCGCGACGATGCGCTGCCAGCACCACGCACCATGCCAGGCGCCGTGCACGAGGACGAAGTCGCTCATCGTGATGTCCCCTCTGTGCGCGTGCGTTGCCCGTGCGCCGTCAGATCGCCTGTGCGCGCTTCAGTGCCTCGACCTCGTTGTCCGCGAGGCCGAGCTCGGCCAGCACCTGCGCCGTGTGCTCGCCGAGCAGCGGCGGCGGACGGCGATACTGCACCGGTGTTGCCGCGAATTTCATCGGGCTCGCCACCAGCCGAAGCTGGTCGCTCAGCGGATGCGGCAACGCGACCGTCATCCCGCGATGCTGGACCTGCGGATCGGCGAACACGTCGGCCAGGTCGTTGATCGGCCCACACGGAACTTTTGCCGCCTCCAGCGCCTCGAGCCAGTCGGCACGCTTGCGCCGCTTCATCACCGCGGCGAGTTGCGGCACCAGCGTCTGGCGATGCCGCACGCGCCCCGCATTGCGCTGGAAGCGCGGGTCGCGCGCCAGCTCGGCGCAGTCGGCCACCTCGCAGAACTTCGCGAACTGGCTGTCGTTGCCGACCGCGACGATCATGTGCCCGTCGGCAACCTCGAACACCTGGTACGGCACGATGTTCTGGTGCGCGTTGCCCATGCGCTGCGGTGCGACGCCGGTGGTCAGGTAGTTCGCGCCCAGGTTCGCGAGCATCGCGACCTGCGTGTCCAGCAGCGCCATGTCGATCGCCTGGCCTTCGCCGGTCAGGTCGCGGTGCCGCAACGCGGCGAGGATCGCGGTGCATGCATACAGCCCCGTGAAGAGGTCGGCGACCGCGACGCCGACCTTCTGCGGGCCGCCGCCGCTCGCGTCGTCGGCGATCTCGGCGCGCGACGGGCCGGTCACGCTCATCAGCCCGCCCATGCCCTGGATCGCGTAGTCGTAGCCGGCGCGGTCGCGGTAGGGACCGGTCTGGCCGAAGCCGGTGATCGAGCAATAGACCAGTCGCGGGTTCAGCGCGAGCAGGCTGGCCGAGTCGAGGCCGTAACGCGCCATGTCGCCGACCTTGTAGTTCTCGACGAAGACGTCGCTCTGCGCCGCGATCCGCCGGATCAGCGCCTGGCCTTCCGGACGGGCGATGTCGACCGTGATCGAACGCTTGTTGCGGTTGGCGCCGAGGTAGTAGGCGGCTTCATGGGTGTCGTGGCCGTCGCGGTCCTTCAGGAACGGAGGGCCCCAGCCGCGCGTATCGTCGCCGCCGTGGTGGCCCGGGCTGGGCGGGCGTTCGACCTTGATCACATCGGCGCCGAGGTCGGCCAGCGTCTGCGTGCACCACGGGCCGGCGAGCACGCGCGAGAGGTCCAGCACGCGAATTCCGGCCAGCGGCTGGCGAGCCGGCGTAGGTGGTGAAGTCGGGTCGGGCGTCGTCATGGCGGGCATTGTGCGGCGTTTGCGGCGGTGACGCGGCGGCAGCCCCGGATAATGCCGGCCATGAATCGAGCGACGGCGCGTGCAGTGGGGCAATGGACCGGTGCCGTCGCCGGCGCGGCCGTGCTCATGGCCTGCGCGCCGACCTTCGATTGGCGCGAAACCCGGTTCGACGGTGCCGCCGCGCCGCTCAGCGCGATGTTCCCATGCAAGCCGGATCGACACGCCCGGCCGATCCAGTTGGGCGGGCAGCGCACGACCATGCAGATGGCCGTTTGTGCAACGGGCGGCGCGACCTTTGCGCTCAGTGCGGTCGCTGTGGCCGATCCGAGCGCCGCCGGCGCGGGCCTGCAGCAGCTGCGCGCGGCCGCGGTGGCCAATGTGCAAGGCGACACGCCGGTGCTCGCACCCTGGCGCGTCGCCGGCATGACGCCTAACGCAGAATCGGCGCGCCTGTCGACCCGCGGCCGGTTGCCGGACGGTGCGCCGGTCATCGAACACGCGGCGTTCTTCGTTCAAGGACTGATGCTGTACCAAGCGAGCGTGATCGGCGCGAAGCCGAATCCTGAGGCGGTTGAAACTTTTTTCGCCGGCCTGAAATTCGTCCCATGAGGTCCGCGATGTGTGGTTTTTGCGCCGCCGGGTCGATGCCGCGGGCCCGATGCACGAAGCTGCGCCGGCGAACTGTCGATAATTCGACGCCATGCCCGGTTTGATGATCATCGCCCACGCCCCGCTGGCGTCTTCGCTGAAAGCGGTCGCGGAGCACACGTTCCCCGACTGCGCGCCGGTGCTGGAGGCGCTGGACGTGCTGCCCAGCATGTCACCCGAAGAGGTCGAAGCGCGCGCCCGCGAGATGCTGGCGCGAGTGCGCACGCCCGAGGCGCTGATCTTCACCGACGTTTTCGGCGCGACGCCGTGCAACGTCGCGCAGCGCCTGGGTGACAGTGCGCAGGTCCGGGTGATCGCCGGGGTCAACGTGCCGATGCTGTGGCGCTCGCTGTGTTATGCGAGCGAGCCGCTCGAGGCCGTGGTCGCACGGGCGATGACCGGCGCGACCCAGGGCGTGATGCAGGTGGCCACCTCGAAACCGCAGAACCAGACTTTCAAACCCGGCGGCGATGATCAAGACCAGCATCACCATCAGCAATAAGCTCGGGCTGCATGCCCGCGCCTCGGCCAAGCTGACGAAGTTGGCCGGCACTTTTCAGAGCGAGGTCGCGCTGTCGCGCAACGACCGGCGCGTCAATGCCAAGAGCATCATGGGCGTGATGATGCTGGCGGCCGGCATCGGCGCGATCGTCGAGGTCGAAATCGAAGGGCCGGATGAACAGGCGGCGATGGACGCGATCGTCGCACTGTTCAACGACAAGTTCGGCGAAGGCCAGTAGCCCCTTCGCCGCCGTCGTTGCATCGGACGCGTCAGGCGCCGAGGAAGTGTTTGCGGTAGCGCGCCGGCAGATCGTCGATGCGCAGCAGCATCGGCAAGTCGGCGGTGTTGAAGTCCGGATCCCAGGCCGGTGCGCCCAGCACCTTCGCGCCGCAGCGCAGATAGCCCTTGATCAGCGGGGGCGCCTGCACGTCCAGATCGTGCTGCAGTTCGTCGACCGGCAGCGGCAGGCGCGGCTCGACGCGCCACTCGATCGGCGCAAGATGGGTCTGGCGCAGCTGGTTCCACAGGCTCGCCGCGAAATGGCCGCCGTCGCGCATGCTGACGCTGGCGCAGCCGATCATCGTGTCGAGCGCGTTGCGGTGCATGAATTCGGCCAGTGCGCCCCACAACGCGAGGATCGCGCCGCCCGAGCGCCAGTCCGGATGCACGCATGAGCGGCCGAGCTCGACCATGCGCGAGCGCAACGGGCGCAGCCGGGTCAGGTCGAATTCTGTCTCGCTGTACAGGCCGCCGACGCGCTTGGCCGCGGCGGGCGTCAGCACGCGGTAGGTGCCGATCACCGGTCCGGGTTCGCCTTCCGCAGTGGGGGCGCGGACCAGCAGGTGTTCGCAGAATGGGTCGAACATGTCGATGTCGTGCCCCGCCGGCGCGCCCTTCGGCACGTTCAGGCGAGCGCCCATCTCCTCGACGAAGACCAGGTGCCTCAGGCGCTGCGCCTGGCGAACCTCTTCTTCATCGCGAGCCCAAACCACATCCAGGCGGGCTTGATCGACAGTGGTGCCCGACGCATGCGATTCGCGGCGGTGAAGTGACCTCCGTGGTGCGGCGCTGGACCCGAGGTCTGCGATCGGAAAGGTGGGCAGGGGAAGATCCCGCATCGGCGACTCCGGCAGTGTGTGCCGAGCATCGTGGCGAACTGAAGTGACGCGCCCATGAAGGCGGAGTGACGCTGCCGTGACGGTCGCGGTGGCGACGGCGACCGCCGGAAGGATCGCTTTGCAAAGTACCGTGCCGGCCTGCGAGCACTGTGCAAACCACGTTGGCGCTCGAGAGGGGCGCTGCTAGCATCGGCCGCATGAGCTTCCAGGTGTTCGGCTTGCCGGTGTCGCGCGGCGTCGCGATCGGTCGCGCGGTGCTCGTCGCTTCGAGCCGGGTCGACGTCGCGCACTATTTCATCGACGAGGAGCGCGTCGACGATGAGATCACCCGACTGCGCACGGCGCGCGATGCGGTCGCGAACGAGCTCGGCACGCTGAAGCGCGATCTGCCGGCCGACGCCCCGGGCGAACTGTCAGCCCTGCTCGACGTGCACCTGATGCTGCTGCACGACGAAGCGCTGACCGGCGCGACCAAACAGTGGATACGCGAGCGTCACTACAACGCCGAGTGGGCGCTGTCGGCGCAGCTCGAGGTGCTGGCGCGCCAGTTCGACGAGATGGAGGACGAATACCTGCGCGAACGCAAGGCCGATCTCGAGCAGGTGGTCGAGCGGCTGCTGCAGGCGTTGGAACGCGGCCCGGTTGCCTCGTTTGCGCCCGCACCGAACCCGAGCGTACGCGCGCGCGACTTCGCTGGCGAGGACCCGCTGGTGCTGGTCGCCAACGACATCGCGCCGGCCGACATGCTGCAGTTCAAGCGCAGCGTGTTCACCGGTTTCGTTACCGATGTCGGCGGCAAGACTTCGCATACCGCGATCGTCGCGCGCAGCATGGACATTCCGGCGGTCGTGGGCGCGCGCGAGGCGAGCCGCATCATTCGGCAGGACGACTGGGTCGTGATCGACGGCGATGCGGGCATCGTGATCGTCGACCCTTCGCCCATCGTGCTCGAGGAATATCGCTTCCGGCAGCGTCAGATCGAACTGGGCCGTGATCGCCTTGCGCGCTTGCGCCATACGCCGGCGGTCACGCTGGACGGCGATCGAGTGGAACTGCTCGCGAACATCGAGATGCCGAGCGATGCGCAAGCCGCGCTCGAGGCGGGCGCGGTCGGAGTCGGGCTTTTCCGCAGCGAGTTCCTCTTCATGAACCGCGACGGCGAGTTGCCCGGCGAGGACGAGCAGTTCGAGGCCTACAAGACCGCGGTATTGGCGATGAAGGGCCTGCCGGTCACGATCCGCACGGTCGACATCGGCGCCGACAAGCCGCTCGACCGCATGTCGGCGAACGAGCTGCGGCACGAGCAGACGCTGAATCCGGCACTCGGCTTGCGCGC
>DATEFR010000760.1:0-7690 GCA_035280545.1 Burkholderiaceae bacterium
GACGAAGCGGCGCACGGCCGCGGCGATGCCATCGCCCCCCGCCTGTTCGTCGCCCATGAAGTTGCGCACGAAACGCGGCAACTTGCCGGGCGTGATCCCGAGCATGTCGTGCAGCACCAGCACCTGGCCGCTGCAGCCGGCACCGGCGCCGATGCCGATCACCGGAATGGGCAGCGACTCGGTCACATCGCGGGCGAGCGCGCTGGGCATCAGTTCGAGCACCAGCATCGAGGCGCCCGCCTCCGCGAGCTCGCGGGCGTGCAGGCGCAGCGTCTTGGCGGCGGCCTCGTCGCGCCCCTGCACGCGGTAACCGCCCAGCGCGTGCACCGACTGCGGCGTGAGCCCCAGGTGCGCGCAGACCGGGATGCCGCGCTCGACCAGCGTGCGCACGATCTCCGCAGTCCAGCCGCCGCCTTCGAGCTTGACCATGTGGGCGCCGCTTTGCATCAGGCGCACCGCGCTGCGCACCGCCTGCTCGGCCGAGGCGTGGTAGCTGCCGAACGGCAGATCGCCGACGATCCACGCATGGCAGTTGCCGCGCGCCACGCACTGCGTGTGATAGGCCATCTCGTCCAGCGACGCCGGCACCGTGCTCGCATGGCCTTGCAGCACCATGCCCAGCGAGTCGCCGACCAGCAGCACGTCGACACCCGCGTCGTCCAGCAGCCGCGCGAAGCTGGCGTCGTAGCAGGTCAGCATCGCGATCTTCTCGCCGGCCGCGTGCATCGCGCGCAGGCGATGCAAAGTCATCGGCTTGCGCTCGGCATTCATGTCGTTGCCCGCAGGCCCAGCCGGTCGAACAACGCCCGATCACGCGCCGCCTGCGGATTCGACGTGGTCAGCAGGCGGTCGCCATAGAAGATGGAGTTCGCGCCGGCGGCGAAGCACAGCGCCTGCAGCGCATCGTCCATCTGCTCGCGCCCGGCCGACAGGCGCACCATCGCCTGCGGCATCGTGATGCGCGCCACCGCGATCGTGCGCACGAACTCGAACGGGTCTAGCGGCGCGGTGCCGGCCAGCGGCGTGCCCTCGACCTGCACCAGGTTGTTGATCGGCACCGATTCCGGATACGGGGTCAGGTTGGCGAGCTGGGCGATCAGCCCGGCGCGATGCGCGCGCGTCTCGCCCATGCCGACGATGCCGCCGCAGCACACCTTGATGCCGGCCTCGCGCACGTTCGCGAGGGTGTCGAGCCGGTCCTGGTAGGTGCGCGTGCCGATGATGCGGCCGTAGAACTCGGGCGCGCTGTCGAGGTTGTGGTTGTAATAGTCGAGCCCGGCGCTCTCCAGCGTCTTCGCCTGCTCGGCATCGAGCATGCCCAGCGTCATGCAGGTCTCCAGGCCCAGCGCCTTGACCTCGCGCACCATCTCGCTGACGCGCTCGAGGTCGCGTGCCTTCGGGCTGCGCCAGGCCGCCCCCATGCAGAAGCGCGTGGCGCCTTGCGCCTTCGCGGCCTGCGCCGCATCGATCACGTCTTGCAGCGGCATCAGCTTGCCGGCCTCGACGCCGGTGTCGAAGTGCGCGGACTGCGGGCAGTAGCCGCAGTCCTCGGGGCAGCCGCCGGTCTTGATCGACAGCAGCGTCGACAGCTGCACCTCGTTCGCATCGAAGTGCTCGCGGTGGACTTGCTGCGCGCGGAACAGCAGCGCCATGAAGGGCAGATCGAAGAGCGCTTCGATGTCGGCGACGCGCCAGCGTGCGTCGGCCCGCACGGGGACAGCCGTGGCGCGCACGGCAGACAGGGGGACTGTGGTGATCGTGGGCATGCTGGTTCGCGCGAGTCGGGTTGAGGGGCGCGCCGACGAGGCCGCGGAGGCGCTTGGCGTGCTCACGCGATCCCCTGCCGCGAGGGAGAAAGTGGCGGATTATGCTGCAGCGCTTTTCCCGTTCGGCCCGTGGAGGTTCACCTGCCGCGCAGCCGCGCGATGGCGTCCATCGGCACGCTGGCGCACACCTGCGTGCCGTGGCCGACGGCGGACTGCAGATCGAGCTGACCGTCGACAGATGCCAGGCGTTCGCGCATGTTGCGCAAGCCGATGCCGCGGCGCGGATCGAGCTGCACGGCCTGCCCGTCGAAGCCGCGGCCATCGTCGACTATGCTCAAGCGCACGCCGTGCGCACCGAAGGCCAGCTCCAGCGTCACCTCGCGCGCGTGCGCATGTTTGCCGACATTGGCCAGCGCCTCCTGGGCGATGCGGAACAGCACCGTCTTCACTTCTTCGGGCAGCTCCTCGGCTTCGCCGACGATGCTCACCTGCACCGTGGCCAGTCCGTGTTCGCCGAATTCGCGGCCCAGCAGCTCCAGCGCCGCGGGTAGGCCCAGCGTGTCCAGCATCGCCGGACGCAGACGATGCGAGATGCGGCGTACCTCGTTCAACGCATCGTTGAGCCGGGCCAGGGCCTTGGCCAGCAGCGTCGGCGGCGCGCCATGCCGGCGCTCCAGTTCGTCCACGGCCGCTTCGATGAGCAGCTTCGCGGACACCAGCGTCTGGCTGGTGCCGTCGTGCAGCTCGCGCGCCAGGTGCGCGCGCTCGTCTTCCTGCGATCGCACGACCTGGCGTGCCAGCAGGCGCAGCTTGGCATCGGCCACCTTGTGCTCGCTCAGGTTCAGCCAGAGACCGCTCGCGCTGATGAGCGCCACGCCCAGGGTCGCGATGCCCGCGATCCACAGCAGCGTGGTGGCGATGTTGCCGCTGAACTGCTGATCGAGCTGCGCCATCGTCGCGTGGATGTCGTCGAGGTACAGGCCGGTGCCGATCATCCAGTTCCAATCGTCCAGTGCGACGACATAACCGAGCTTGGGCGCCGTCTGGCCGCTGGATGGCTTGCGCCACAGATACGGCACGAAACCGCCGCCGTGGCGCGCCTGTGCGATCAGCTGCTGGATGGTGGGCTCGCCCTTCGGGTCGCGCAGCTCCCACAGGTTCTGGCCGACGAGATCGGGCTGGCGCGAGTGCATCAGCACGCGGCCCTGCAGGTCGTAGACGAAGAAGTAGCCATCGTCGCCGTAGTCCAGCCCGGCGAGCAGCCGCAGCGCCTGCTCGCGCGCGGCCGGATCGCCGCGGCCGCGTTCGTACAGCGGCCGCACGGTGCTCACCGCGAGCTCGACATAGTGTTTGAGCTCGGACTGGCGCGCGGCCATGTAGGCCTGCTCGACCAGCCCGTGCTCGCGCCGCGCGAGATCGCGCTCCTGATGCCGTACCGCGGCCGCGATCAGCGCCAGCGAGAACAGCAGCGGAACGGTGGCGAGCAGGACGAGCTTGGCTTTGAGACGCATGGCGCTGCCATTGTGTCCGCCCTGCCGCCGTCCCCCGCCGCCAGGCACCGCCTTTCAGCTCGCCGAGCCGCGCAGCGCTGCCTGCGTCTGCGCGCCGCGCTGCCCCATCAGCAGCTGGACCACGAGCGCCACCGCGATGTTCGCGAGCAAGGCCAGAAGGCCCGTGTAGACCGTGTAGCTCGCGCCGCCGATCATCAGCGTGTGCACGGGCTTCAGGCCATCGGCATAAGCCAGCCAGCTGCCGCCGGCCATGCCCGCGGCCCAGCCGGCGAGCAACGCCGGCGCGCGCAGGCGCTGCGAGAACAAGCCGAAGACCACTGCGGGGAAGGTCTGCAGGATCCACACGCCGCCGAGCAGCTGCAGATCGAGCGCGAACTTGGTCGGCAGGAACAGGATGAACACCAGCGCACCGAACTTGACGACCAGCGAGACGATCTTCGCGACCTTGGCCTCGCCTTCCGGCGTCACGTCGGCGTTCACGTACGGCTTCCAGAAATTGCGCGTGAACAGATTGGCCGCGCCTATGGACATCACCGCCGCCGGCACCAGCGCGCCGATCGCGATCGCGGCGAACGCGAAGCCGCTGAACCAGCTCGGGAACAGCGCATTGAACAGCGCCGGCACCACGTCGTTGTTGCTCTTGACCGTGATCTTCGCGGCGTAGGCCATGAAGCCCAGCAGCGCGATCAGGCCCAGCAGCACCGTGTAGGCCGGCAGAAACACCGCGTTCTTGCGGATCGTGTCGGCATTCTTCGCGGCGAAGATGCCGGTCAGCGTGTGCGGGTACATGAACGCGGCCAGCGCCGAGCCGAGTGCCAGCGTCGCGAACGGCAGGATCTGCTGCGACTTGAGCGTCAGGCCCGTGACGCCGCCCTTGGCCGCGAACGCTTCGCCGGCCGACGCGAAGACCACGCCGTAGCCGCCGAGCTTCATCGGCACCAGCACCACCGCCACCAGCACCACGATGTAGATCATGATGTCCTTGACGAAGGCGATCAGCGCCGGCGCGCGCAAGCCGGCCGAATACGTGTACAGCGCGAGGATCACGAAGGCTGCGGCCAGCGGCAGCTCGCCGGTCAGGCCCAGTGCCTTGATGACGACCTCCATGCCGATCAGCTGCAGCGCGATGTACGGCATGGTCGCGACCACGCCGGTGAGCGCGACCGCAAGCTCGAGCGTGCGCGAGCCGTAGCGCCCGTAGACCACGTCGGCAGCCGTCACGTGGCCGGCGCGCTGAGCGGCGCTCCACAGCTTGGGCATGATCATGAAGACGATCGGGTAGACCAGGATCGTGTACGGCAGCGCGAAGAAGCCGTAGGCGCCCACCGCATACACGAGCGCCGGCACCGCGATCACCGTGTACGCGGTGTAGAAGTCGCCGCCGACGAGGAACCAGGTGATCCAGGTCCCGAAGTTGCGGCCGCCCAGGCCCCATTCGTCCAGATGCGCGCCGCGGTGCGCCTTGCCGCGCTGCCAGCGCGAGGCCGCGAAACCCAGCACCGTCACGAGCGCGAAGAAGAAGATGAAGACGCTGAGCGCCGTCCAGTTGAGCTGGCCTTCCATCATTGCTCTCCGCGACGCGCGCCGTGGCGGTAGACGATCCAGATCAGCAGCGAGGTCAGCGGCACCCACGCCAGCTGGTACCAGTAGAAGAACGGGAAGCCGAACAGGCTGGGAGATTCCTGGTTGTAGAACGGAACCCCCAGCAGGCCGAGGAACGGCAGCGCGAGCAGAAACCGCATGGCATGTCTCCTGAGTCGAGTGGATGTGTGCTTCGCGCACATGCGACACAGGGCGCCGCATGCACGTCGGCGCCATGATCCGGATGCGGGCCATGCGCCGCATCCGTCTCACCGCGCGGCTGCACCGCGCGGCATTACGTAAGGGTTACTCCGGGATTTGATCGCCGTGGGCGCGCGCGTGCTCGACCGCGTACTTGATCAGCTCGGCCTGCCCCTCGAGCTCCAGCTTGCGCTTGATGCTCTGGCGGTGCGCTTCCACCGTGCGCACGCTCAGGTCCAGCTCGCGCGCGATCAGCTTGCTCGACAGACCCTTGGCCAGCGCCGACAGGATCTGGCTTTCGCGCATCGACAGCACGGGCCGCGGCGCCTGGCTGCGGAACAGCCGCTTGGACACCGCCGGACCGAGGAAGGTGCCGCCCTCGGCGACGGCCCGGATCGCGCTGACGATCTCGCTGGCCGGCGCGTCCTTCAGCACGTAGCCGCTCGCGCCGGCCTGCAGCGCGCGCTGCACGTACTCGGGGTTGTCGTACATGCTGAACATCAGCACACGCAGCGCGGCATCCTCGCGCAGCAGCTGCGCGGTGAGGTCGATGCCGTTCATGTCGGCCATGCCGATGTCCATCAGCACGAGAGTCGGCCGCCTTCTCGCGACTTCCTCGCGCGCCTCGCTCGCCGTGCCCGCCTCGCCGACGATCTCCAACCCCTCGACCGCCGACAGCCGCGCGCGCAGGCCATCGCGCACCAGCGGGTGGTCGTCGACGAGCAGCAGGCGAATCATGGCGGCGGCGGGCTCCGGCAGAAGGCCGGATCATTGTGCACGCACCACCGCCGGCTGCCTCGCCGGGATCAAAGCGTCAGTCTGAAGCCCTCGACCACTGCAGCCGGCGTGCTGATGGAGCCCAGCTGACGCGCCTGGTAGGTGTCGCTGTTGGGCGTGAACTCCGGCGCGTCGGTGAGGCCGACGAGCCCCGGGCCGAACAGGCGCAGCACGTCGTCATCGAAGCGCATCACGTTGACGGGCGCCGCCAGCTTGCCGTCCTCGACCCAGAAGCACGCATAACGCGTCATGCCGGTCATGCGGCAGGCTTGGCGATCGCTGTAGTTCAGGTACCAGAGGTTGCTGACATACAGGCCGGTGTCCAGCGCGCGCAGCAGATCGTCCTGCGCGATCGAGCCCGGCCCGAGGTGCAACGCATCGGGCGACTCCTGCGCGCCGGCGCCGTTGGCGACCACGCCGTATTCGGCGGCGCAACGCGGCGAGTTCAAGGTGCCTCCCGAAGCCGGCAGCTTGCCCGCGTCGACCAGCGCGACGCGAGCTGGCCGCACGAAGCCCTCGGCGGTGAAGGCGGGCGCGGTGCCGAGCGCCACGGCCTCGTCGAGATGGAAGCCGGCGTCGAACGCCGCCTCGCCGCGCTCCAGACGCATCAGCGAGCTGACGCCGGTACGGCGCGACTTCAGCGAGAAGCCGCTCCAGCCCAGCGTGCCGAGCAGCTCGACCATCGCCGATGGCGAGAACGCTGCGCGGTAGGCACCGGCCTGCAGCGTGCGGACCTCGCGGGCGAGCAGCGGCATGCGGCGCGCGGCTTCCTCGAGCTTGGCCGAGAACGCGGCGTCGTCCCAGTGCGTGCCGGCGTAGCGGGTCTTCACCGCCTTGTCGGCGCGGTGGTAGAGGCACCAGTCGAAGTGGAAGCTCTCCACCCGGTGCCAGTGGCGCGACCCCAGGCTGTCGGCAAACGCATGCACCACCGGACCGCCGGCGTAGAAGCCCACCAGATCCTGCTTGAGCTTGACGCCCGCCAACTCATGCACCAGCGCGATCACATGGCCGGCCTCGGGCAGTGCGCCGCGATCGTCGCGGCGGCTGTGCGTGGCGGTCTTGGGATACGACAACCAAGGGTCGTCGGAGATCAGGTCGAGCTGGCTCACCAGCAGCTCGCGCTCGGAGTGCAGCCGCTGCACATCGAGCGCCGGCTCGCCGCCCAACGTGAGCGTGCTCTCGGCGCGGCGCTGCCCGCGCTCGACGGCGAGCGTCACGTGGGCTTGCTGCACGGACGTGGCCTGCCGCAGCGCCGCATGGTTGAAGCGCAGAAAGTCGCTGGACTCCGCGCGCAGGTAAAGGCTGGTTCTGTCCACCGACGGATCGGAGCGCAGCAGCGCATCGGCCAGGGCCTCGAACGAGACCGGATCGGTGTAGGCACCGCGGGACTGCAGGCCGCGATTCACAGCGCACCTCCAAAAACGTCGACGTTCGAGAACTTGCAAGCGGGCGACGCGTGGCCGACGCGTATCACCTGCGAAGGCTCGCCCTTGCCGCAGAAGGGCGTGCCCATCACCGCGGCAGTTTCCGAATTGCCGACCATCGCCAGCGAGCGCCAGAAGGTGGCGCTGATGCCGCGGTAGTTCGGATTGCGCACGACCTCGGCGAGCCGGCCGCCGCGCACCATGCGTGCGTACTCGCAGCCGAACTGGAACTTGTTGCGCGAGTCGTCGATGCTCCACGAGCAGTTGGTGTGCATCACGACACCTCGCTCGGTGCTCGAGATCATCTGCTCGAGGCTGCTGTCGCCGGCCTCGACATTGAGGTTGCTCATGCGATCGATCGGGGCGCGGTTCCAACTGGAAGAGCGCGTGGTCGCCACCCCGCCGACGTCAAAACCCAGGGCTTGCGCGC
>DATEFR010000761.1:0-7518 GCA_035280545.1 Burkholderiaceae bacterium
TTGCTGCAGCTCGTCGGCGCTCTCGCAGCGGCCACCGCGACGCCGGCGCCGAAGCTGGTGCGGGCCTTCGGCCATCATCTGTTCGGGCGTTTCCGAGAGGCATATCCGGCGCTCTTCCCCGGCGTCGACTCGGCCTTCTCCTTCCTTCGGGCGGTCGAGCGCCATATCCATGTCGAGGTGCGCAAGCTCTACCCCGATGCCGAGCTGCCGAGCTTCGACTACGAGACGCCCAGCGATGGCACGCTGGTCATGCTGTACCGCTCGCAGCATCCGTTCGCCGACCTCGCGGAGGGCCTGATCCGCGGCTGCATCGAGCACTTCGCCGCACCGATCGACGTGGCACGCGAGGACCTGCCCGGTCGCTCGCCGTACCGCACGCGCTTCACGCTCACGCGCCTATGAAACGCGATGACCTGCCATCGCTAGCGGCGGCCGGCACCGCCTGCCGCGGCATGGACCCCGTCTCGCTGCTGCAGCGCCAACTCGAGCGCGAGCGTCGTGCGCGTAAAAGCGCCGAGGCGCTGCTGGAGAGCAAGAGCCGCGAGGTCTACGACGCCAACCAGCGCCTGCTCGGCCTCAACGCCGACTTGGCAGCGGCAAACGACGAACTGCGCTCCGAAGTCGAAATGCGATGCCAAGCCGAGCGCCACTTGACGATCTACGCGGAGGCGGTGCGCTCGACCGGCGAAGCGGTGATCGTCACCGATCGGCATGGCGCCATCATCGAGGTCAACCCGGCCTACCAGCATGCGGTGGGCCGAGTGCGCGAGGAGCTGATCGGCACCCGGCTGTATGCCGACGAGCACCTCGACGCGACGCTGTGGCGGGCACTGCGCGAGGACGGTCATTGGGCTGGCGAGGTGATGGATCGCCGTCGCAACGGCGAATCATTCCCGTCGTGGGTGCAAATCAACTCGCTGCGCGACGAGTACGGCGCCGCATCGCACTTCGTCTGCGTCGCGCGCGACATGACGGCGCTCAAGCGCAGCGAGCAGCAGCTCAAGCGCCTGGCGTTCTACGACACCCTGACGCAATTGCCGAACAGGGCGCTCTTCAACGACCGGCTCGGCGCAGCGCTGGAAGCGGCACGCCGCAGCGGCAGCCTGACCGCTGTCGCCTACCTCGATCTGGACCGCTTCAAAGACGTCAACGACACGCTGGGCCACCCGGCGGGTGACCGACTGCTCGTCGAGGTGGCCGAGCGCGTGCTGCGCTGCGTCCGTTCGTGCGACACCCTCGCGCGGTTGGGTGGCGACGAGTTCACGATCCTGTTGACGCAGCTGGACCGACCGACCGACGCGTTGGTGATCGCCGAGCGCGTGATCGACGCGGTGTCGCGCCCGGTGATGATGGGCGAGCAGGCGGTGTGTGTCGGCGCGAGCATGGGCTTGGCATTCTTCCCCCACGACGCCGAGACCGCCGACGAGCTGCACAAGCGCGCCGACATCGCGCTCTACGAGGCCAAGCAGGGCGGGCGCGGTCAATGTCGCGTCTTCGACGCGGCAATGCTCGACAAGGGCGGCGGCCGGCTCTCGTTGAGCGTCATGCTGGACGCGGCGCTGAAGCACGATGAGTTCCGGCTCGTCTACCAGCCGATCGTCCGTCCGGCCACCGGTCATACCGACAGCGTCGAGGCGCTCATTCGTTGGCAGCGTCCGGACGGCGAGACGATCCTACCGTCGCAGTTCATCCGCCACGCCGAGGAGTGCGGACTGATACGCCGCATCGACTGCTGGGTGCTCGAACATGCCTGCGCCGCTGCGGCGCGATGGCACTCTGGCGGAGGGCAAGCGCCACGCCTTTGCGTGAACCTGTCGGCCGTTTCCGTGCAACAGCCGGGCATGCCGCGGCTGGTCGCGGGAATCCTCGAGCGTACCGGCCTCGCGCCCGAGTGGCTCGAACTGGAAATCACAGAAACCGCGGTGATTGCAGACCCCGATCTGGCTGGTCGCGTGCTCCAGGAGATTGCGCAGCTCGGCGTCGGTCTCTCCCTGGACGACTTCGGCGTGGGCTATTCGTCCCTGAGCCATCTGACGCGCTTTCCGATCCATTCGGTCAAACTTGATCGCAGCTTCATCGAGCGCATCGGGGTCGACGCAGCCAGCGAAGAGGTGATCCGCGGCGTCGTCGAGCTCACGCGCAAGCTCGGGGTTCGCATGATCGCCGAAGGCATCGAGCAACCCCTGCAGCAGGCCTTCCTGGCTCGCTTGGGATGCGAGCTGATGCAGGGCTTCCGGTTCGCCCGTCCAATGGCGGAGGCGCACTTGCGCGCTTGGCTGAACAGTGCGCCACGAACGATCGTGGCCGACCTGGCTGTTGGCGATCTCGGTCGTGCAGATCATTTCGTTGTTTGAGTTGGCAAGCCGCCATGGAGCTCTCATGCAATCAGTCGCACTGCAAATCACGGCGGGTCTGCTGCTCGTCCTGAGCGCTGCCTTCTTCTGGGTTCTGCTGAACTCCAAGGGAGCGCAGCCATTGGAGACGGTGGCTCCGCCCGCCTACCGGCTGCGGGTGTGGCTGTTCAGTCTGGCCTCGGTCGCCGGGCTGCTGATTGCCGTTGCGACGCTGGCGCCCTGGCCGCACGACGCGCGGGCCACCGAGGTCACGCGAACGATTCAGGCCAAAGCGCGCCAATGGACCTGGGAACTGTCGGACAACCGCGCCCGCGTTGGAGACGTCGTGGAGTTCGTCGTGACCAGCGAGGACGTGACCCACGGCTTCGCGCTGTACGACCCTGACAAGCAGATCGTGGCCCAGATCCAGGCGATGCCCGGCTTCGTGAACAAGGTGCGGTATCGCTTCGACCGGCCGGGCAAGTATCAGGTGCTCTGCCTGGAGTTCTGCGGCGTGGCGCACCACGGGATGGTGGCCGAGGTCGAAGCCCGACCTGCAGCCGAACACCACGATTGAGGCACCGCCGGAGACTGCCATGCCCTCGAACTCAACTCACCCGTTGCGCGCCGGCGAGTCGCTGGCCGTGAAGGTCTACCTTGCCACCTCGTTCACCGTGCTGCTGCTGATGATGGTGGCCGGTGCCGTGTTGCGGATCGCCCAAGCCGGCTGGATCGCACTGTCGCCCGACATCTTCTACCAGGTGATGACCGTGCACGGCGCCGGCATGGTCGGCATCTCGGCGCTTGCCGGAGCCGGGGTGATGTGGTTCTTCCTGCATCGTTATGTCGAGCTGAGCGTCTCCGTCGCCTGGTTGAACTACACGCTGTTCATGCTGGGCGTGGTGCTGATCCTGGGCTCGATCTTCGTGGGTGGATACGCCGGTGGCTGGACCTTCCTGTGGCCCTTGCCCGCCCACTCGATGGGGCAGTGGAGCGCGCATGCCGCCGCCGCCTACATCGCCGGGCTGATCCTGATCGGCCTGGGGTTCCTGGCCTTCTACTTCGACGCCGCCGTGGCGATCAGCCGGCGCTACGGCAGCCTGCTGAAGGGCCTCGGTCTCGACCAACTGATCTCGGGCCGCATCGACACCACGCACCCACCGACCATCGTGGCCAGTTGCATGGTGATCATCATCAACACGCTGGGCACGCTGGTCGGAGCCGTCGTGCTGATCGTGACCCTGGTCAACCTGTACTTCCCGGATCTCGCGATCAGCGCGTTGCTGGCGAAGAACTTGATCTACTTCTTCGGCCACGTGTTCATCAACGCGACGATCTACATGTCGGTGACGGCCGTGTACGAACTGCTCCCGCTCTACACCGGCCGCCCCTGGAAGGTCTCTCGAACGTTCTTTGCGGCCTGGGCTTGCGTGACCCTGTTCGTGATGGCCGTGTACCCGCATCACCTGCTGCTCGACACCGTCATGCCGAACTGGCTGCTGGCCACGGGGCAGGTGATGTCGTATCTCAGCGGCATCCCGGTCCTGCTCGTGACGGCCTATGGCGCCCTGTTGCTGGTGTACCGCTCGGGCATCGAGTGGACGGCGCCTGCGCGCTGGCTGATGCTCTCGATGTTCGGCTGGTCGGCAGGTGTCATCCCGGCCATCGTCGACGGCACGATCCACATCAACAGGGTGATGCACAACACGATGTGGGTGCCGGGCCACTTTCACTTCTACCTGCTGGCGGGCCTGCTGCCGATGCTGATCGGGTTCAGCCTGCACGTATTCGGCGACCGGAAGGCGCTCGACGAGATCTTCGAGCGCATCGTCTTCTGGGTCTACGCGACGGCGGCCGTGCTGTTCAGCTTCGCTTTCCTGCTCGGCGGCTGGGCCAGCGTGCCGCGACGTTTCGCTCAGCATGCCGAACACTGGATCGCGTACGACCGGATGGGAAGCATCGCCGCGGTGGCGATCGTGCTCGCCATGGCGTTGATCACGACGGGCATCGTGCGGCGCATCGCGACGGGGGGACGTCCCCTGCACGCCGATGGGGCCTAGCCGGCAGCTCGTCGGCCTCGGCGCCGCCTTGGTCACGCTGGGCTGCGTGCTGGCGGCGGCTGTCGTCGTCTGGCGACTGACCGCGGGCCTGAGCGCGTTCACCAGCGAGTCCTGGCGCCGCGCGGCCGTGGCGGCGGCGCCGCGGCCTGTCCCGGCGATCACCCTGCAGGACGAGTCCGGACGCCTGCTGCGCCTGGACACTCTTTGCGGGCACGTCATGGTGCTCGACTTCGTCTATACGCGGTGCCCGACGGTGTGCAAGGCGCTTGGAGCCAGTTCGTCGCAGCTCGCGCAACGCCTGAGCCGCATCGACGGCCTTCGGGACGTCGTGGTCATGTCCGTGTCCCTCGACCCGCAACGCGACCCACCCGAGCGCCTGCAGGCCTTCAAACGAGCCATGGAAGCTGCTATTAGCCCATGGCGACTTGCACGTCCGGTCGACTTGGAGGGGCGGCGCCGATTGCTCGATGCCTTCGGCGTGGTGGCGATCCCCGACGGCATGGGCGGCTACGACCACAACGCGGCGCTGCACATCGTGGACCAGCGCTGCCGGCTCGTGCGCATCCTCGACGCGGACAACGTTCGTGATGCCGAGCTGGAAGCGCGTCGCCTTGCGGCGCAGAGAGGCGCCTGAAGTGACGCGCATCGCTCGCCTGTCGACTCTCGCCCTGGCCGGCCTGCTTGTCGCGGCACCGCCGCTGGGCACGCTGCTCGAGTCGACGATGACGACGCACATGCTGGTCCAGATTCCCCTGCTCGCGCTGTGCGGTTGGACTCTGGGCACCCACGTTGCGGCCCGGCACCGTTCGTGGCACCTGGCTCTCGCGCCCTTTCGTTGGGCGGCTCTCGTCGTGGCGACGACGACCTTCGGCGCATGGATGATCCCGCGTCTGCTCGACCTGGCCGTCGAGTCCGCTGGCGCCGACCTGGCGAAGGTGCTGAGCCTGTCTTTGCTCGGTGGCCTGCCTCTGCAGATGGCCTGGTCGCACCTGGGTCCGGTCGCAAGAGGCCTCGTTCACATGGAGGCGCTGGCCAGCCTGTGGCGACTGGGTTGGATCTACCTCGACAGCCCATCCCGCCTGTGCAGCCAGTACGGTCTGATGGACCAGCAGCGCCTCGGCGGGCTCCTGCTGCAGATCGGCGCCGCGTACGCCATCTGGCTCGCTTGGCGGGCGCTGGCCGGCTCTCCGCGTCGGGTGGCGGACGGCACCAATTTCCACCCGCTCATCTGAGGCTCGATGGTCCGCGACGTCGCCAGTGCACGCAGCGTCAGCCCACGTCGCGCGCCAGCTTCGCCCGCCTGTCGAGTTCCTTCGCGCTCGGCTCGGCCTGAACGAACGATCCGAGCTGGACGTCACCGGCAGGCACGTAGGTGCTCATCACGACACCGGTAGCCGAGGCTTGCGTCGCGACGAGGCGCAGCGCGCCGGCCTTCGCGCCGGCCTCGAACAGCCGCTTGCCGCGCCCCAGCACGACGGGGAAGGTCCACAGGTTGTACTCGTCGATCAGCGATGCGGCCTGCAGCGTCTGGATCAGCTTGCCGCTGCCGATGATCTGCAGGTCGAGTCCCGCCTGTGCCTTGAGCGCCGCGACCGCCGCCACGACGTCGCCCTGCAGCAGCGTCGAGTTGTTCCATTCCAGGTTCTTCTTCAGCGTGCGCGAGGCCACGTGCTTCCTGGCCGCGTTGAGCGTCTGCGCGATCGGGTTGTCGGCCGCCTGGTACGGCCAGTACGCCTCGAAGATCTCGTAGGTCTTGCGGCCGAGCACGAGCTCGCGGTCCTTGCCGTCGAGGCCTCTCATGTCGCGGTCCGGGGCGTCGTCCCAGTAGTGAAACGACCAGCCGCCGAACGGGAAGGTGTCGGCGGGGTCTTCTTCGGGGCCGCCCGGCGCCTGCAGGACGCCGTCGAGCGAGACCATGGTGGTGGCGATGAGCTTTCTCATGGGGAAACTCCTGGGGTTGGGAGATGGGGCAAAGACGATGGTGATCGTCATCTCCACGACGAGCGAGGTTGGCCGAATTCGACACGATCCGTTCAGAACAGTCCGAGGGCGGCCGCCTTGAGGGTGGCCGCCGCGCGGCTGCTGCAGGCCAGCTTCTCGAACACATGTTCGAGATGCGTGCGCACGGTTGCCGGGCTGATGCCGAGTCGCTGTGCCGCTTCCTTGTTGCTGGCGCCATGGGCGATCACCCGCAGCACGTCGAGCTCGCGCGGCGACAGCAGCGTGGACGTCGCGCCGCGCCGCGGCGCCGGCGTGCCCAGCAGCGCCTCGACCGCATCGCTGCCGTAACGTCCAGCCCGCGCGTCGTCGCGCAAGATGCGCGTCGCGTCGGCTTCGTCGAACGCCGGCCGCCAGGGCCGTGCCGAGCACAGGGCGACCCAGCTCGCCGCTGCGGCCAGCAGCCGCGCCTCGGCGCTCTGCGGCGCCAGACCGCGGAAGTGCCCCGAGCCGTCGGCGCGCTCGAACACCCATGAGGCGAGGTCGGCCTCGGCAGCAAGTCCCTCGAGTTCGCGCGCGGCGCGGGAGGTCCAGTAGGCGGCCAGACGGATCTGCTCGCGCTCGGCGCGCGTCAGCGGCGCCCGCTTGTTCCACAGCGCATTGGGCAGCGCGGCACGCCCGATGCCGTGCAGCAGCGCGGCCGCGACGGTTCGGCGAACGGCCGCCGGATCGAGCCCGAGGCGCGACCCCGCAGCCACGACCGTCGACGCCACGGCGCGCGAGTGCCCGGTCAGCCACGGCAGCTTGAGATCGACCACGTCGGCGAGCAGGGTCAGCGGCACGACGGCATCGGGCATCTGCGGCGCGGCGTCCTCGTCCTCGTCCGCGTCGAGGTCGGCGAGCCAGCCCGGCGCATGCGCGCGCAGCGCTTCGACAAGCACACGCGGATGCTGCCCACAAGCCGCGAGCGCCATGTCCGCGCCGTGCAGCCGCGCCGCGATCTCGAACTCGCCGCAGAGTGTGACGAGGGCAACGAGATCGGTTGCAGCCGTGCCTCCACCGTCCAGGCCGTAGCCCTCGAACACTCGGCGCAGTGCCTGCTCCACCGCGGCCGGCAGCCCCAGCCGCTGCGCGATGTCGCCGGCGACCTCGCAGTGGATCTGCGCGGCGCCGGCGAAGCCCGCGAG
>DATEFR010000762.1:0-15694 GCA_035280545.1 Burkholderiaceae bacterium
GCAGCGCCGGCCATCTGGCCGGCGAGATGTTCAAGACGCAGGCCGGCGTGTTCATGACCCACATCCCATACGCCGGCGGCAACCCGGCGCAGCTCGCGCTGCTGTCCGGCCAGGTCGACCTGAATTTCGACAACCTCGCGACCGCGTCGGCCAACATCAAGGCCGGCAAGCTGAAGGCGGTCGCGGTGACGACCCGCGCCCGCTCCAGCGCGATGCCCGAGCTGCCGACGATCGCCGAGAGCGGCAAGCGCCTGGGCCTGGGCAACTTCGACATCGACACCTGGTTCGGCCTGTTCGGCCCGGCGAAGCTGCCTGCGGATATCGCGCAACGGCTGAACAAGGCCTTCGTCGACGCCCTGGGCTCGGCCGAGCTGAAGGCACGCATGGCCGGGCTGATGGCCGAGAGCATCGCGTCCACGCCCGAGCAGTTCGGTGCGTTCGTGAAGACCGAGCTCGCGAAGTACGAGAAGGTCGTGAAAGCGAGCGGCGCGCGCGTCGAGTGACGCGGGGGCGGCGCGGCCGTGGCCGCCCGCCCTCAGACTCAGCTCTGTTCCTTGCGGCGGATCATCGCCGCGCGCTTCGCATCTTCCGGGTACTGGAAGTGCACCTCGCCGCGGCGCCAGACGCCCAGCCACACCATGTTGCGGCTGAACGCATCGTGGTCGGTTGCCGAGAACGGGTGCTCGTGCGTCGTCACGACGCCGGCGTACGGCCGCTCCAGATTCTCGAGCGCCGTCTTCAGCGCATCGCCCGAGGTGTTGCCCTTGGACTGGAACAGCGCGCGCAGCATCAGGTGCATCGCGTCGTAGCTCTGCGCCGCGGACATCAGCGAGCTGATCGGCTGGCCGCCGGCCGAGCGGTTGAGCCGCGCGATGAACGACGTGCGCCGCTCGTTGGACAAGTCCTGGATGATGGTCTGGACCATCACGCCCCCTTCGGCCGCTCCGCCGGCACGCTCGGAGACCGTGCGGAACGACATGGTCCACGGCCCGTACAGCGCGCCGGTGAAGTGCGCCTCGGCGCGCGCCTGCGCCAGCACCGCCAGTTCGGGCCCGACGCTGTAGCCGACGATGGCATCGGCCCCGGCCGCGCGCGCTTCCTGCGCCTGCGCCACCAGCGACTTCACGCCGATGTCGAAGCGGGCGACGTACACCGGCTTCAGCCCCTTGTCGGCGAGGAACTTCTCGACGTCCTTGAAGCCGCCCTCGCCGTAGCCGGTCTTGTCGGCAAAGATCGCGACCTTGGTCAGCCCGCGCTTGACGATGTCCTCGACGATCGCGGCCGCCTGCAGCTGATCGCGTGCCGACATGCGGAACACGTAGCTGCTCGCCGCCGGGTATTTCGCGGTCAGCGCGGTGGCGGTTGCCACCGGGATCAGCAGCAGGTGCTTGTTGTCCTGGAACACGTCCAGCGACTTCGCCGCGACGCCGCTGTTGCAGTAGCCGATCGTGAAGGCAACCTTCTCCTTCAGCACCAGGTCCTCGGCGACCTTGCGGCCTTCATCCGGGTTGGCCTTGTCGTCGCGTTCGACCAGCTCGATAGGACGGCCCAGGTAGCCGCCCACCTCGTTGATCTCCTTGACTGCGAGCTCGGCGCCCAGCCGGGCGCTGTTGCCCATGTCCTGCGAGCCGCCGGTGTACGGGCAGATGAAGCCGACCCGGATGGCGTTGGCCGGCGTGGGGGCCGGCGCGCTGGCCTGCGCGGCCGCGTTGCTCCATGCCACGGCACCCAGCAGCCATGTTCCCAACGACAGAACCCAGCGTTGCATAGACGCTCCGTGAAGTGTGGTCGCGCAGCTTAGGCGCGTTCGCCACGCCGCGGGTGTGATCTGTGCCGCAGCGGCGTTGCGTGTGCAGACAAAGCGCGACAAATCCGACATTGGGGATGCACACCTTGACGCGCCCGCACCACAATTGACACGTTTACTTACGGGCAGCGCAAAGCCGCCCGTTTCGATTTCAACGCCTTGAGGGAGGAACCATCTTCGTGAACATTCGCATCCTGCTCGCGCCGCTGTCGGCGATCCTGGCCACGCTGCTGCTGTCGACGCCGGCCTTCGCGCAGCGTCCGCCGACCCCGGCGCTTGCCCAGCCGGAAGGCTTCCTCTGCTGCAACATGCGCACCGACGGCAAGTGGATCAGCGACAGCAACTACGCCGACAACGGCCAGCGCCTGATCCCGCTGGGCAGCCCGACGAAGGTCACCGGCTACGGCCGCTACCGCGTGCACGTGACGATAGACGGCAGCACCCAGGCGATCGGCAACGACTACAGCCGCGACATTCCGCTGGACGCCTTCGCGAAGCGCTACGTCGTCGCCGAGGATCCGCGGATCAAGCTCGCGGCCTACCCCGCAAAAGTCCGCGAGACGATCGAGGCCGGCCGCGTGCGGACCGGCATGACGCGCGAACAGGTGCTGATGTCGCTCGGCTACCCGATCACCAGCGAAAACCCGCAACTCGACGCGAGCACGTGGCGCTACTGGCAGTCGAGCTTTGCCGAGTACCAGGTGGTGTTCGACGGCGCCGGCCGGGTCAAGGAAGTCATCGCCGCGCCGACGCTCAAGCGCCTGGTCAGCGACGAATAGTTGGCGCTTGCCCCCGGGGGCGCTTTGGTAAACTCGCGCCCCATGATGGCCCGACGCGCCCGGCCCATCGCATTCCAACGAGGCCGGTCCGCGATGGCCTTTTGCAGGTCCGGCCCATCCGACAACTCCGCGACCGATTTCGAGCACGCATGACCCCAGCCCATCCCGAATTGCAGCGCGAGGTCGCCGCGCTTCTCGTCGAAGCCCTGAATCTCGACATTGCCCCCGATGCCATCGACCCGCAGGCGCCGCTGTACGGCGAAGGCCTGGGGCTCGATTCGATCGACATCCTCGAAGTCGCGTTGGTCGTGTCTCAGCGCTACGGCTTCCAACTGCGCTCCGACGATGAGGACAACATCCGCATCTTCACGTCGCTGGCGAGCCTCACCGAGCACATCGCCGCGCACCGCACGACCTGAGGTCGCCGCCATGCCCGCACGCATCGTGGCGATCGCGCTGGTGAGCGTGGCTTACCTGGCGCTGTCGCAATGGCTGATGATCAGCGCGCCCGAGTCGCCGTGGAATGCGGCGGCGCTGCTGGTCCCGATGCTCGCCGCGGCGGCCGCCGGTGCGTGGGCCGCCGGCCAGCGTGTGCGCAGCCTGCTCGCGGCGGGCGCGATCGCCGCGCTGTGCCTGCAGGCCGCTTTCGGCGTGCTGGTGCCTGCGCCGCTGCTGTATCTCGCACAGCACGTCGTCATCAACCTGATGCTGGGCTGGTGGTTCGGCGCGAGCCTGCGCGACGGCCATGAGGCGCTGATCACGCGCCTCGCCTCGCTGGTGCATCGCGAGATGACGCCGGCGATGGCGGCCTACACGCGCAACGTCACGCGCGCCTGGGTGGCCTACTTCGTCGCGATCTCGCTGGGCTCGCTGCTGCTGTTCGCGCTCGCGTCGTTCGAGACTTGGACCTGGTACGCCAATATCGCGACGCCCATCGCGCTGGCCGCGATGTTCGTCGGCGAGCGGCTGCTGCGCTTTCGGCTGCACCCGGAGTTCGAGCGGTCCAGCGTGGCCGACATGATCCGTGCGTACCGGCAGGCGTTCCCGGGCGGACACGCCTTGCCGGCATCGTCGCCATCGACACGCGAGCCCCGGTCATGAACAAGGACAAGGCCGGGCTGCCGCTGATCTGGTCGCGAGACCTGGATGCGCCGATCGCCTGGCGCGGAACCGAGCCGATCTCGCGCCGCCAGTACCTCGCCGACGTGCGCATGATGAGCGAACGGCTGCCGGCAAACGGGCCGATGCTCAACATCACGGCCGACCGCTACCGGTTCGCGGTCGGCCTGGGCGCGGCGATGCTGCGCGGCCATACCAATCTGCTGCCGCCGAACCACACGCCGGACATCGTCGCGCGACTGCACAGCCTGTTCCCCAGCACCTACTGCGTGATCGACGACGACGCCGACCGCGCCCGGCACGCGCCGCTGCCGGCGATCGTCGCGCCGCAGGGCCATGCCCCGATGCCGTCGGGCCGCGACGCCGATGTCGTCCCGCGGGTCGACGGCGGCACGTTGACCGCGCAGGTGTTGACCTCGGGCTCGACCGGCGACCCGATGCCGCATGCCAAGCAGTGGTCGCTGCTGGTGCGCAACATCGAGGCCGGCTCGCAACGCCTGGCGCATCACATGGGCCGCACCGATCTCGCCGGCGTGACGCTGGTCGCGACCGTCCCGGCGCAGCACATGTACGGCTTCGAATCGACCGTGCTGATCGCGCTGCTGGCCGGTGCCGCATTCGAAACCGAGCGCCCGTTCTACCCGGCCGACATCGCCCGTGCGCTGATGCGCGCACCGCGTCCGCGCATGCTGGTGACGACGCCGTTTCACCTGAAGACGCTGCTCGATTCGGGCGTGTCGCTGCCGGCCATCGACCTGACCTTGTGCGCCACCGCGCCGCTGCCGCCGCAGCTGGCCGCGCGCGCCGAGGCGGCGCTGGCGGCGCCGCTGATGGAGATCTACGGCTGTACCGAGGCCGGTCAGGTCGCGACCCGCCGCACCACGGCCGGCGCCGAATGGCGCACCTACGACGGCCTGGTGCTCAGCGGCGACGGCACCGAGACGACGATCAGCGGCGGCCACGTGCCGCAGCCCACCGTGCTGGCCGACGTGCTGGAAGTGCTCGATGCGCAGCGCTTCCGGCTGCTCGGGCGCTCGAACGACCTGATCAACATCGCCGGCAAGCGCAGCTCGCTGAGCCACCTGAACTACCACCTCAACAGCATTGCCGGCGTGCGCGACGGCGCGTTCTGGCTGCCCGACGATCATGCCGCCGATGCGGCCGGCATCGTGCGGCTGACCGCGTTCGTCGTCGCCCCCGAGGTGCCGGCAGCGGCCATCGTCGCAGCGCTGCGCGAGCGGGTCGACACCGCCTTCCTGCCCAGGCCGGTGCTGCACGTGCCGGCGCTGCCGCGCGAGCCCACCGGCAAACTCGCGGCGACGCGGTTCGCCGCATGGGCCGCCGAGCAGGTCGAGGCGCACCGGCGCGCCGGCTGATGCGTTGAACCGTTGTGGACCAAGCCTTTCGCCTATCGCCCTGTCGTTCGCCATGACCACCGTCTCGCTGCAGATCGCACACGACCACCCGGCGTTTGCCGGGCACTTCCCGGGCCAGCCGCTGCTGCCCGGCGTGTCGCTGCTCGCCCATGTGCTCGAAGCCGCGCTGGCCGATCCGCAATTCGCGCCGCGAATCGGTCGTGCGCCGCGCCTGGCCAACGCGAAGTTCCTCGCGCCGGTGCGGCCGGGTGACCGGATCGAGATCCGTCTCGACGGCACGCCAGGCGGCGGCCACGACACAGCCGGTCGCCTGGCCTTCGAAGTCCGCTGCGGCGAGCGGATCGCGGCCGCGGGCCAGTTCGAAGCCGGCGCGAACGAGGCGCCCCGATGAGCACCCCGGCCGATCGCGCCACCGACAGCGCGAGCTGGACCACCGCCCGCGAACGCGGCAGCCCGCGCGTGCTCGCGCTGATGCGCTGGATCGCGCTGACCGCGGGCCGGCGCGTCTCGCGCTGGGTGCTGCACCCGATCAGCCTGTACTTCGTGATCTTCGGCGGCGAGGCGGCACGCCAGTCGCGGTGCTATCTCGCGCGCGCGCTCGGCCGCCCGGCCGGCTTCGCCGACGTCTACCGCCACATCCACACGTTCGCCGCGACGCTGCTGGACCGCGTCTACTTCCTGCAGGACCGGCTCGGCGAGTTCCGGATCGCACACAGCGACACGGGCTGGATCGACGAACGCATCGCGCGCGGCGAAGGCCAGTTCGTGATCGGCGCGCACTTCGGCAGCTTCGAGGCGCTGCGCGCACTCGGTGCCGAGCGCGGCAAGCGCGTCGCGATGGTCATGTACGAGGACAACGCGCGCCAGATCAACGAAACGCTCGCGGCGATCGCGCCGAACGCGCAACCGTACACGATCGCCCTCGGCCGGCTCGGCGCGATGCTGCGCTTGCGCAACTGGCTGGACGACGGCGGCGTCGCCGGCATGCTCGCCGACCGCACGCTGCCCGGGCCGGCGGTGCGCTCGCGCCCGCTGGTGCTGTCGTTCCTCGGCGCACCGGCGCGTTTCTCCGACGGCCCGTTCCGCCTCGCGGCGATGCTGCGCCGCCCGGTGGTCTTCGTCGCCGGGGTCTACCTCGGCGACAACCGCTACGAGCTGCGCTTCGAGCAGCTCGCCGATTTCAGCGCCGAGCATGCCGACACCGATGCGCTGATCCGCGCGACCGTCGAGCGTTATGTCGCGCAGCTCGAAGCGCTGTGCCGCGAAGCGCCGTACAACTGGTTCAACTTCTTCGACTTCTGGGCCGACGCCGATGCATCCTGAGCCGCAGGCATCGTCGCCGACTTCGCGGATCGCGCGCGCGCTGCTGCTTGGCGCGGCGCTGCTCGGGTGCAGCGCGCTCGCTGGCGCCGCGGCCGCCGCGTTCGACCTCGCCCAGCTCGCGCAGCTGCTCGCCAGCAAACGGTCCGGCGAGGCGACCTTCGTCGAGAAGCGCGAGGTCTCGGTGCTGGACCGCACCGTGATGACCTCCGGCCGCTTGTCGTTCGAAGCGCCCGATACCTTCGTGCGCGAGAACCTGAAGCCGTCGCACGAGCGCGTCGCGGTCGTCGGCAATACGCTGACGATGAGCCGCGGCGCCAACACCCGCAGCGTCGCGCTCGATTCGGTGCCCGAGGCGGCCGTCGTGATCGAGGCGATCCGCGGCACGCTGACCGGCAACCGCGAATCGCTGCAGCGCGTGTTCGATGCCAGCGTCGCCGGCAGCGCCGATCGCTGGACACTCGACCTGGTGCCGCGCGAGGCTCGTCTGCGCGCGCAGGTCTCGTCGGTGCGTGTCAGCGGACGTCGTGCCGAGGTGCGCGAGATCCAGGTCGTGATGCCGGACGGCGATCGTTCGACGATGACGATAGAGCCGGTGGCCGCCGCGGGCTCCGGCGCGGCGCGCTGACCGGCGCGACGCTTCGATGGCGCGCAGCAGCAGCTTCCTGTCGCTCGGCGGCAGCGCGAACCGCAGCGCGCTGCTCGTCTGGCTGCTCGCGCTGCTGGGCGCCGCCGTCGTCACCGTGCGCAGCCACTATGCCGCCGACCTGTCGGCGTTCCTGCCGCGCGCGCCCAGTGCCGAGCAGGGCGTGCTGCTCGACCAGTTGCGCAGCGGCGTCGCGGCGCGGCTGGTGCTGATCGGCATCGAAGGCGGCACGCCGGCCGCGCGCAGCGCCGCGTCGCTCGCCTGGGGCCAGCATCTGCGCGAGAGCGGCCTGTTCGAATCGGTCAACAACGGCGACAACCGCCAGTACGAGGCGCTGGGCAAGTTCCTGTTCGAGCACCGCTACCTGCTCAGCCCCGCTGTGGACGCGCAGCGCTTCAGCGTCGACGGGCTGCGCGCCGCGATGAACGAAACGGTCTCGCTGCTCGGCACCCCGGCCGCCGCCGCGGTGAAGCCGGTGCTGACGCGCGACCCGACCGGCGAGACCGCGCGCATGGCCGAGGCGATGCTGCCGGCAAACGCCCCGCGCAGCGACGGCGGCGTCTGGGTATCGCGCGAAGCGCCGCGTGCGGTGCTGCTCGCGACCACCCGCGCGGACGGCAGCGACCTCGACGGCCAGGAACACGCGCTCGAATTCCTGCGCACCAGCTTCGCGCCCCATGCGGCGCAAGGGCTGAAGCTCGTAATCTCCGGTGCCGGCACGTTCGCGGTCGCCTCCCGCGCCCAGATCAAACACGAGGTCGAGCGCCTCGCGATCGCCGGCACGCTGGCGATCGTGCTGTTGATGGGTGCCGCATTCGGCTCGCTGCGCGCGCTCGCGATCGCGGTGCTGCCGGTCGGCACCGGCGTGCTGGCCGGCATCGCGACGGTCAGCCTCGCATTCGGCCAGGTCCACGGCATCACGCTGGGCTTCGGCACGACGCTGATCGGCGAGGCAATCGACTACGCGATCTACTACCTGATCCAGGCGCACGCAGGACCGCGATCGGCCGACCGTCCGCTCGATGGCAGCGAGCGCGGCGCCGGTGCCCGCCGCTGGATCGCTCAGAACTGGCCCACGGTGCGGCTGGGCCTGTGGACCTCGCTGTGCGGCTTCGTCGCGCTCGTGTTCTCGGGCTTTCCGGGGCTGGCGCAACTGGGCGTGTTCTCGGTCTCGGGGCTGATCGCCGCGGCGCTGACGACCCGCTACGTGATGCCGGTGCTGGCACCCGACGGCGCACCGGGTCGCGGGTTGCGCCGCCAGCTGGGCGCCTGGACCGGCCGCGCCGCGGCGTTCGCACCGCGGCTGCGCGTACCGCTCGCGTTGATCGCGCTGGCCGCGCTGATCGCATTGTTGTGGCTGCCGTCGCCGTGGCGCGGCGACCTGCAGGCGCTGAGCCCGATCGGCGACCGGGTGCTGAAGCTCGATGCGGCGCTGCGCCGCGACGTCGGCGCCACCGAGGCCGGCACGCTGGTCGCCGTCTCGGCCGACAGCGAGGCCGCCGTGCTCGAACGTGCCGAGCAAGTCGGCGTGCGGCTGGACAGCCTCGTGACCGACGGCGCGCTGGAGGGCTACGAAACGCCGGTCCGCCTGCTGCCCAGCCCGGCCACGCAGACGGCCCGGCGCGCCGCGCTGCCCGATGCCGACACGCTGCGTGCACGCCTCGTCGAAGCGGCCACCGACGGCCCGATCAAGGCCGAGCGGCTCGCGCCGTTCGTCGCCGATGTGCAGGCCGCGCGCGCGCAGCCCGTGCTGACCCGCGCGGCGCTGCAAGGCACGCCGCTGGCCACCGCGGTCGACGCGATGCTGGTGCCGGGCCGCGCCGGCGTGTCGTCGTGGCGCGTGCTGATCGCGCTGCAGACGGGCGAACGCGGCCTCCCGACCGATCGCCTGCGTGCGGCGCTGGTCGGCGTGCCGGGCGTCCAGGTCGTGCAGATCGGCAGCGAGCTCGCCGCGCTGTACGCGCACTACCTGCGCGAGGCGATGTGGCAGGCCGGCCTGGGCGCGCTCGCGGTCTGCCTGCTGCTGGCGCTGTACCTGCGCTCATGGCGGCGCCTGCTGGGCGTGGCGCAGCCGATCGCCGCGGCCGTGCTGATCGTGCTGGCCGCGCTCGCGCTGCGCGGCGCGGCGCTGGGCATCCTGCACCTCGTGGGCTTCCTGCTGGTCGTGGCGATCGGGTCGAACTACGCGCTGTTCTTCGATCAGCTGCGACACGGCGCGGCAGGCTCGAACGACGCCAGCGGCGCGCACCATGACACGCTCGCCTCGTTGGCGTTGGCGAACCTGACCATCGTGATCTCGTTTGCGCTGCTCGCGGTCTCGAGCATTCCGGCGCTGTATGCGATCGGCGAGGTCGTCGCACCCGGCACGCTGCTGTGCCTGCTGCTGTCGGCCGCGTTCGTCCGCGGTCCGAGCCGCCCTGGTGCTGTGTGAAAATCGTCCGAACCCCTGCTGTACCCCGCATGTCCGCTCCGACCACGCCACGCCCGACGACTGTGCCCCCAGACCCGTCCTGGCGCCTGCCCACGCTGATCAAGGCGAGCATCGTCTGCCATGCCGGCGCCGGCCTCGCGGTGGCGGCCGATCCGTCGTCGTGGCCCTGGGCGCTGGCCGCCGTCGCAGCCAACCACGGCGTGGTGACCGCGACCGGGCTGCTGCCGCGCTCGACCTGGCTGGGCGAGAACATGCGGCGCCTGCCGGACACTGCTGCCGCGCGCGGCGAAGTCTCGGTCACGATCGACGACGGCCCTGATCCGAAGGTCACCCCCGCGGTACTGGACCAGCTCGACGAACTCGGCGCCCGCGCCACGTTCTTCTGCATCGCACGCCATGCCGCCGAACACCCGGCCCTGACGCGCGAGATCGTGCGGCGCGGTCACAGCGTGCAGAACCACAGCGACGTGCACCGCCACAACTTCTCGCTGCTCGGGCTGCGAGGCTATACCGACGAGATCACGCGCGCGCAGCAACGGCTGGGCGACATCACCGGCGTCGCGCCGCGCTTCTTCCGCGCGCCGGCCGGATTGCGCAATCCGTTCCTCGCGCCGGTGCTGCAGCGCCTGGGCCTGACGCTGGTGAGCTGGACGCGGCGCGGCTACGACACGGTGCAGCGTGACCCGCAGCGCGTGCTGGCCCGCTTGACGCACGAGCTCGCCGCCGGCGACATCGTGCTGCTGCACGATGGCAATGCCGCAGCCGCCCTGCACAGCGGCCGGCCGGTGATCCTCGACGTGCTGCCGGCGCTGCTGCAGCGCTGCGCACAGGCCGGGTTGCGCACCGTCACGCTGCCCGAGGCGGTGGCCGCTCGATGATGAGCAGCACTGCCGGCCTGGTCGTCGCACCGTCCCACCCCGCGTGGCAAGCGCTGCTTGACACCGCGAGCGCGCCGTATCGCCGCGCCGGCCGCTTCGCATGGCACTTCGCGCGCGGCAAGCTCGGGATGGACCCGGTCTTCCGCCACCTGCTGAGCCACGGGCTGATCGCGCCCGGTGCCCGCGTGCTCGACATCGGCTGCGGCCAGGGCCTGCTGGCGAGCCTGCTGCATGCCGCCGGCGCCGCGGCCGCGCGCGGCCACTGGCCAAGCGACTGGTCGGCCGCGCCGCACGCCGCACGCGTCACCGGCATCGAGCTGATGCCGCGCGACATCGAGCGCGCACAGCAGGCGCAGGTCGAGGCTGCGGCCTTCATCTGCGGGGACATGCGGACGACGCCGTTCCCTCCGTCCGACGCCGTCGTGATCCTCGACGTGCTGCACTACATCGACATCGCCGAGCAGAACCGCGTGCTCGAGCGCGTGCGCGCCGCGCTGGCGCCCTGCGGCCGGCTGCTGCTGCGCGTGGGCGACGCGTCGGCGCGGCGCGGCTTTCGCATCAGCCAATGGGTCGACGCGATCGTCACGTTCGTGCGCGGGCATCGCGTGATGCCGACCTTCGGCCGGCCGCTGGCGGCGTGGATCGTCAAGCTCGAGGCGCTCGGGTTTCACGTGCGGGCGGTGCCGATGAGCCACGGCACCCCATTCGCGAACGTGCTGCTGGTCGCGGAGCTCGCCGAGGAGGCGGCCTGATGCAGCCGATCGCGATCTCGCAGCACACGTTGACGACCGCGCTGGGCGCGGGCCTGGAGGCGACGCTCGAGGCCCTGCGGGCCGGCCGCAGCGGCCTCGCGCCGCGCCAGTTCGTCGACGCCGCGCTGTCCGGCTGGATCGGCGAGGTCGATGGCGTGGACGCGGTCGTGCTGCCGCCGCACCTGCGCGAATTCGATTGCCGCAACAACCGCCTCGCCTGGCTGGGCCTCGAGCAGGACGGCTTCATCGCGGCCGTCGAACGGGCCCGCGCGCGCTGGGGTGCCGAGCGCATCGGCGTGTTCCTCGGCACCAGCACCGCGGGCCTGCTGCAGACCGAGCTGGCCTATCGACGCCGGCAGCCCGACGGTTCGCTGCCGAACGACTTCGTCTACGGGCCGACGCAGAACACCTACTCGGTGGCGGCTTTCGTCGCGGCCGCGCTGGATCTGGCCGGGCCCAGCTTCGTCGTGTCGACAGCCTGTTCGTCCAGCGCCAAGGTGTATGGCAACGCCGCGCGCATGATGGCCGCCGGCCTGATCGATGCCGCGGTGGTCGGCGGCGTCGACTCGCTGTGCCTGACGACGCTGTACGGGTTCCACTCGCTCGAGCTGCTGTCCAGCGATATCTGCCGGCCCTGGGATGCGCAGCGGCGCGGCCTGTCGATAGGCGAGGCCGCGTCGTTCGCGCTGCTCGAACGCGACTGCCACGATGTGCAGGGCTGGCTGCTGGGCGTCGGCGAAAGCAACGACGGCCACCACATGAGCACGCCGCACCCCGAGGGCGCCGGCGCCGTGGCGGCGATGCAGGCCGCGCTCGCGAGCGCCGCGCTGCAACCGCAGGACATCGACTACATCAACCTGCACGGCACCGCAACGCCGAGCAACGATGCCGCCGAAGACCGCGCGGTCGTCGCGCTGTTCGGCACCACGACGCCCTGCAGCTCGACCAAGGGCGCGACCGGCCACACGCTGGGCGCGGCCGGCGGCATCGAAGCGGTCATCTCGCTGCTGGCGCTGCGCCACGGCTTCATGCCGGGCGGCTTGAACGTGCAGACACCGGACCCGGCGTTGCAACTCCACTATCTGCGCGAAAACCGCGACGCGCCGCTGCGTGCGGTGCTGAGCAACTCGTTCGGTTTCGGCGGCACGAACGCGAGCCTGGTCCTGGGGCGGGCCCCATCATGACCGCGTCGCTCGCGCCGATGTACCTGCAGGGCGTTGGCCTGCTGGGCCCGGGCCTGCCATCCTGGCCCGGCTCGCAAGCCACGCTGCGCGGCGAGCAGCCGCATCGCTTCGAGCTCTGCGTGCTGCCGCCCCCGGCCCGTCTGCCGCCGGCCGAACGGCGCCGCGCCGGCGCGGTCGTGCGCCTCGCGATGGCGGTGGCCGACGAGGCGATCGCGATGGCCGACATAGATCCGCAGACGCTCGCGACCGTCTTCACCTCGTCCGGCGGCGAAGGCGCGAACTGCCATTCGCTGTGCGAGACGCTCGCGAGCCCGAACCCGCTGATCTCGCCGACCCGCTTCACGAACTCGGTGCACAACGCGGCCGCGGGCTACTGGCACATCGCGGTCGGCAGCCGGCACAGCTCGACCAGCCTGTGTGCCCACGACGGCAGCTTCGGCGCCGGCTTGCTCGAGGCCGCGACGCTGATGCACGACCACCCGGAGCCGCTGCTGCTGGTCGCCTACGACCTGCCCTACCCGGAGCCGCTGCACAGCGCGCGACCGCTGCCCGACAACCTGGGCCTGGCGCTGGTGCTGACGCCGCAACCGACCAATCGCTCGTTCGCCGAGCTGCGTGTCACCCCGCTGCCGATGCGGCTCGCCCCGCCGGTCGCCGACTGCGGCGATGCATCGCTGGACGCGCTGCGCACCGGCATGCCGGCCGGCGCCGGACTGCCGCTGCTGCAGGCACTCGCACGCGGACTCGATGCGACGCCGCGCGAGCTGACGATCGCCTACCTGCCGCAGCTGGCGCTGGGCGTGCAGTTGGCCGCGGTCGGCAAGACCACCGCATCTTGACGATGACATCGCCCGCGACACTGGCCCACGCCGGCATCGCCGAGCGCATTCCGCACAGCGGCTCGATGTGCCTGCTCGACACGCTGGATGCCTGGAGCCGCGACCACATCCGCTGCAGCGCCATCAGCCACCGCGATGCGACGAACCCGCTGCGCACGGCAAGCGGCCTGCTGGTGCCGTGTGCGATCGAATATGCGGCGCAGGCGATGGCACTGCATGGCGCGCTGATCGGCGCCGAGGCCGGCACGGCCGCAAGCCCCGGCTTCCTTGCCAGCGCCCGCGGCGTGCAGTTCCACCGGCTGCGGCTGGACGATCTGCCCGGCCCGCTGCAGATCGAGGCGCAACGCCAGGCCGGCGATGCGCGGCAGATCCTCTACAGCTTTCGCATCACGCATGCCGGCGAGCCGATCGCGCAGGGGCGCGCCACCGTCGTGCTGAACACACCGCTCGCGTCATGACCGCCAAGACCTCTCCCCCGTCCACGACGACCACCCCGAAACGCGCGCTCGTCACCGGCGCAAGCGGCGGCCTCGGCAGCGCGATCGCGCGCAGTCTGGCACGCGACGGCGCCCATGTGATCGTGCATGCAAACCGCCACGCCGATGCCGCCCAGGCGCTCGCCGACGAGCTGCGCGACAGCGGCCACAGCGCCGAGGCCTGCAGCTTCGACGTGACCGACCGCGTCGCGACGATCGCCGGCTGCGATGCGCTGCTGGCCGCAGGCCCCATCCAGATCCTCGTCAACAACGCCGGCACGCATGACGACGCGGCGTTCCCGGCGCTGCGCGAGGCCCAGTGGCACAAGGTGATCGACGTGTCGCTGAACGGCTTCTTCAACGTGACGCAGGCGCTGATCATGCCGATGATCCGCACCCGCTGGGGCCGCGTGATCAACATCTCGTCGATGACCGCGCTCGCCGGCAACCGCGGTCAGGTCAACTACGCGGCGGCCAAGGGCGCGGTCAACAGCGCGACCAAGGCGCTCGCGCTGGAGGTGGCAAGCCGCGGCGTGACGGTCAACGCGGTCGCGCCGGGCATCATCGCGAGCGGCATGGCCGAGAACTTCGATCCGGCGATGATCGAGCGGCTGGTGCCGATGAAGCGGGCTGGCACCGCCGACGAGGTGGCGGCGCTGGTCGCGTTTCTCGCGTCGGATCAAGCGGGTTACATCAGCAGTCAAGTCATCTCCATCAACGGCGCGATGATCTAGGCATGCACGATGTCGTGATCCTCGGCGGTGGCCTGGCGGCGCTGACGCTCTCGCTGCAGCTCAAGCAGCGGCTGCCGCAGCTGGACATCGTCGTGCTCGAGCGGCGCCGCCACCCGGTGCCGCATGCGGCGCACAAGGTCGGCGAATCGTCGGTCGAGATCCAGGCTCACTATCTGAGCCATGTGCTGGGCTTGAAGGATTACCTCGAGCGTGCACAGCTGAAGAAATTCGGCTTTCGCTTCTTCTTCTCCGACGGCGCGCAGGACCTGACGCAGGTCACCGAGCTGGGCGCGAGCACGTTCCTGCCGACGCAGAGCTACCAGCTCGACCGCGGCGTGCTCGAGAACGACCTCGCGCTGCTCGCGCGCGAGCGCGGCATCGCGTACCGCGATGCGACGCGCGTCGTCGGCTTCGAGCTCGGCGAGCGCGGGAAGGCGCACCGCGTGACGATCGAACATGGCGACGGCGACGGGCCGCGAACGCGCGACGAGCTCGAGTGCCGCTGGCTGATCGACGCGAGCGGCCGCGCCGGCCTCGTCAAGCGCAAGCTCGACTTGGCGCAACCCAATGCGCACGACGTCAACGCGGTGTGGTTCCGCATCGGTGCGAAGGTCGACGTCAACGACTGGGCCGATCGCGCGACCCCCGACGGCGCCGCATGGCTCGCACGCTGCGACCCGCCCAACCGCTGGCTCTCGACCAACCACCTGGTCGGCGACGGCTACTGGGTCTGGCTGATCCCGCTCGCGTCGGGCTCGCACTCGGTCGGCATCGTCGCCGACGAGGCGCTGCATCCGCTCGACACGTTGAACAGTTTCGACAAGGCGATGGCGTGGTTGCGCGTGCACCAGCCGCGCCTGCACCGCGACCTCGAAGGCAAGCGCGACCAGCTGCAGGACTTCGCGTTCTTCAAGCACTTCTCGTACGGCTGCAAGCGGGTCTTCAACGGCAGCGACCGCTGGGCGCTGACCGGCGAGGCCGGCTTGTTTCTCGACCCGTTCTATTCGCCCGGCGGCGACTTCATCTCGATCTCGAACACCTTCGTCACCGAGCTGATCGCGCAGGACCAACCCGGCCCCGGCCCGCGGCTGGCCGGCCTCTACGAGCGCATCTACTTCCTGCTGTACGAGTCGTGGCTGCCGCTGTATCTCAACCAGTACCCGCTGTTCGGCGACCCCGAGGTGATGCCGCTGAAGGTGCTGTGGGACTACACGTTCTACTGGGGCGCGATGTGCCCGCTGTTCTTCCAGAAGCGGCTCACCGACGTGGCCGCGATGACGCGGCTGCAGAAGAGCCTGGCCGATGCGCAGGCGGTCAACGTCGCGATGCAGCGCTTCTTCCGCGCCTGGTCGG
>DATEFR010000763.1:0-4421 GCA_035280545.1 Burkholderiaceae bacterium
TCGACCGCGGCATCGCCGCCGCGATCGCACGGCCGCCGGCCGTCGTGACGGTCAGGCGCGTGCTGACCGGCCCCGCGGCGAGCTCCGCGATCGTGCCGTCGAACACGTTGCGCGCCCGATCGCGCCGCGGCGCCTTGGCCGCCACGCTGACCCACGGCGCCTTGATCAGCGCATGAGCCTGCACGCCCGGCCGCAACGCCATCGTCTCGACCGACTCGGGCGTGATGGTCGCGACGATCTCGTCCGCGCCATCGAGCCGCAGCCGCACGTCGGCCATGCCGCCGACATCGACGATCTCGACGACGCTGCCGACGAACTGGTTGCGCGCGCTGGTCTTCACCGCCATGCGGCGCAGCAGCGTGCGCAGCGCGGCGCCTTCGGCCGGCACCGCGGCGAGCGTGCGCGGCGCCGAGACCTGGTCGAGGATGTCCTGCTGCGAGCGCTCCATCGCGCGGTACAGCGCGACCATGCGCCGGCCGTGCTCGGTGAGCTGCGTGCCGCCGCCGTTGCGCCCGCCGGTCGTGCGCACGACCAGCGGCGCTTCGGCGAGGTTGTTCATCGCAGCCAGTGCATCCCACGCGGCCTTGTACGACAGCGGCACGGCCTTCGCGGCGCGGTTCAGCGAGCCGTGCTCGGCGATCGCCTCCAGCAGGCGGATGCGCGTGTCGCCGAACACCGCGCCGGCCGGCGTCTCGAAGGCAATCGTGCCGATCAGGCGACGCGAACGACCGGGCTTGGTCGTCACACGCCGGCCTTCGCGAACACGACCACCGAGACACCGCGCGCCCGCGCCTGCGCGTCGGCGTTCTGATAGGAGTGGGGCTGGTTGCCGGGAAACGCGAGCACGTCGCCCTCGGCGAGCTCGAAGCGCGTGCCGGCGACCATCAGGTTCACGCGGCCGTCCAGGCAGGTGAAGAACTCGCGGGTGCCGGGCAGATGGGGCGTGCCGCCCATCACCGCGCCGGGCTCGAAGTCCATCACCTCCATCATCTCGTCGGGCACCGGCTCGGGCACCAGCTCGCGTATCGTCACGCCGCGGCCCTTCTGGCGCCGCGCGACCTCGCCGGCCGGCCAGCGCCGCACCAGCGCGCGCGGCGACGCCAGCAGCTCGTCGATCGGCACGCCCAACGCGGCTGCGACCTTCACGAGCACGACCAGCGACGGGTTGCCCGCACCCGACTCGAGGTTCGCGATCGTCGAGCGCGGTACGGCCGCCGCCTTCGCGAGCGCGTCCTGCGTCAGCGAGCGCGTGTGGCGCAGGCTCGCGAGATTGCGCGCGAGGTGCGAAGCCGCGAGCCGTTCGTCGGATGACGATGCGGCGTTCTCGGATGTTGCGGCCGCGGCGGTGGCGGGCGTCTGAGTCGAGGTCGGGGCCTCGCGGTGGTCGTGGCTGCGGCTCGTGCGGCTCATGCGGGGATTGTGGGCCGATTCGCCGCGCGTCGTCCGGCACGTGGACCTTGTGCCAATCCGCTGGACATCGCGCTCGGCGTTCGGCTGCGGCGTTCTTATCTTCACGCCATCGCAACGGCTTTCCCGGAATCGCATCATGAACACCGCGACCACGACTTCCACCTCCCGCCTCGCACCGCTCGCCGGCTTGCGCATCGCCGTCACCGGCGGCACCTCGGGCCTCGGCCTTGCGCTCGTGCGCGCGCTGCAGGCCCAAGGCGCGCGCGTCGCGTTCGTCGCACGCGATGCCGAGCGCGTGCGCCGCACCGCGATCGAATGGCCCGGCACGCACGGCATCGTCGGCGACGTCGCACGCAAGGACGAGACGCATCGCATCGCGCTGCAGATCAACGCCGCGCTCGGCGGGCTCGACGTGCTCATCAACAATGCGTCCAGCCTCGGCCCGGTGCCGCTCGCGCTGCTGGCCGACACCGAATGCGAAGACCTCGAGGCCGCGCTCGCGGCGAACCTGCTCGGTCCGTTCCGGCTGACCAAGGCGCTGCTCGGCAGCCTCACCGCGAGTGCCCGCGAACGCGACGCGACCGCGCTCGTCGTCAACATCAGCAGCGATGCCGCGGTGACGCCGTACCCCGGCTGGGGCGCGTACGGCGCCAGCAAGGCCGCGCTGCGGCATCTGTCGGCGATCTGGAACGAGGAACTCGCCGAGCACCGCGTTCGCACCGTCTCGCCCGACCCGGGCGACATGGACACGCCGCTGCACGCGCTCGCGGTGCCCGATGCCGACCCGGCGACGCTGAAGCGCCCGGCCGATGCGGCACACCAGCTGCTCGCACTGATCGCGAGAGAGATCGGCGCGCGACCCGCCATCGACATCGACCACCACGCCGCGACGAAAGCCCTCGCATGAATGCCATGAACGCCGCCCACCTGCCGATCCAGCGCCCGCGCGACGCCAAGCTGCTGGTCGTCGATGCCGACGGCCTGCTGCAATACGCGCCGCGCCGCGAGCTCGCGAAGTTCCTGCGACACGGCGACCTGCTGATCGCCAACGATGCCGCGACGCTGCCGGCCAGCCTGAGCGGCATCCACCTGAAGAGCGGCGCGCCGATCGAGGTGCGGCTCGCCGGCCGGCGCTCGCTCGCCGTCGACGACCTGCGCGAATTCAGCGCCGTCGTGTTCGGCGCCGGCGACCATCGCACGCGCACCGAAGACCGCGCGGCCCCGCCGCCGCTGCACCCCGGCGACACGCTCGCGCTGGGCCCGCTGAAGGCGCGCGTGCTGCAGCTGCTCGACCACCCGCGCCTCGTCGCGCTCGGGTTCGACGGCACGCCCGATGCCGTCTGGGCCGGCCTCGCGCAGCACGGCAAGCCGGTGCAGTACGCGCACGTCGCCGAGCCGCTCGCGCTGTGGGACGTGTGGACCCGCGTCGCCGCGCAGCCGGTCGCGTTCGAGCCGCCGTCGGCCGGCTTCGTGCTCGACTGGGCGCTGCTGCATGCGCTGAAGCAGCGCGGCGTCGGCTTCGCGACGTTGACCCACGCGGCCGGCTTGTCGTCCACCGGCGACCCCGCGCTCGATGCACGGCTGCCGTTCGACGAGCCGTATCGCGTGCCGCGCGCGACCGTGGCCGCGATCGAATCGACACGTCGCCGCGGCGGCCGCGTGATCGCGCTGGGCACGACCGTGACGCGCGCTCTCGAGCACGCCGCGTCGCGCGGCCTGCCGCTGCGCGCCGGCGACGGCGTGGCCGACCAGCGCCTCGGCCCCAGCAGCACGCTGCGCATCGTCGATGCGATCGTCAGCGGCACGCACGAGCCCGGCACCAGTCACTACGAGCTGCTGCGCGCGTTCGCGAGCGACGCGGTGCTCGCGCGGGCGGACGCCGCCCTGGTCGCCAACGGCTATCGAACCCACGAGTTCGGGGACTCGGTGCTGGTGGAGCGCAGTGACTATCGGCGCGTGGCGCCCACGGAACGGCGGCGCGGACACCACCGCCGTGGTTGGCGCAGCGAGCTGATCGAGGTCTGAGCCGCGCGTGGCTTCGAACTCACACACCCCCCGGAACAGGGGAGTCCATTTCACACGAATCCACGCCTGTCTCTCGAATAATTGTGAACAAGTGCAAGGAATGGTCTACGGACCGTGCGCCCCCCGGGGCGCATTTCAAATTCAGGGCGGCAACATGTTGAATACACGTGCTCGGGCAGCTCTCGTCGGTGCGGTTGTGTCCGTGGTCGCTGCGCTCGGCTGTGCCGGGTCCGCCAGCGCCGCCGTCTACGCCGGAAGCTGGGATCCCGACTTCGGCGGATCATTCAGCGGCCTGGGCTGGAAGGGCGAGGCGACGTTTTACATCCCGGACAGCTGCCTCGCGCTCTCGGGACTGGTCAGCAACGGCAATGCGTGTTCAGGCGGCGGCATGCAGGTGCTCGACGCCGAGGTCACGTTCTACGACTACGCCAACCCGGCGACGGTCTACGAGACCCTGACGTTCACCTCGCTCGCGAACACCGTGCTGGGGATGTATGTCGACGCCACGACCCATCAGGTCTCGGGCATCAACACCAATTTCATCGGGCCCGTGCAGTCGCTCGCGGGGCCAGCGCAAGGCAACTACTTCGACCTGGTGTTCCAGCAAGCCAAGGTGGCGCTGTACTACACGCCCGATACCACCTACAACCCCGGCACCTGCGCGAGCGGGCCGCTCGCGCTCGAGGGGTGCGGCGTCTCGGTGAACATTCCGACGATGACGATCACGCCGGTGCCCGAGCCCTCGAGCTATGCGCTGTTGCTGGCCGGCCTGGGCGCGATGGGGCTGGTGGCACGGCGACGCCGGCGCGGGTGACGCGGCCCCCGGTCCGCCCCGCTAGGGCACGCGGACCGCGATGGGCTCATCACGTTTCGACAACGCGCCGCGGATGGCGTGATCGACCTGGCAATCCTGGCCTTCGCGCCACGCGGCATCGAAATCCGCACCCGTCGTCGCGTGGCGTAGCGCGGCGAGCTGCTGCTGCCAG
>DATEFR010000764.1:0-4318 GCA_035280545.1 Burkholderiaceae bacterium
TGACGAGCCTTTCGACGTCGTCGTCGGGCGCCTGATCCTGTTCCACATGGCCGACCCGGTGGGTGTCCTGCGTCATCACGTCGCGGCGCTGCGTCCGGGCGGCCTGCTGCTGGCGCTGGACTTCGACGTCGCAGCGGCGCGGACCGAGCCGGACGTGCCTCAGGTCGCGCAAGCCGCGCGCTGGGTCATCGCCGCGTTCCAGCGGGCCGGCGCCAGCCCGACGATCGGTACGCGGCTCAAGCTGCTGCTGGAGCAGGCCGGCCTCGCTGAGGTGCTGGGCTTCGGCATCCAGGGCTACCTTGCGCCGGACGATCCGCGCGGTCCGGCGCTGCTGAGCGCCGTGGTGCACTCGCTCGCGCCGCACATCCTCGCGGCCGGGCTTGCGACGCCGGAGCAGATAGCCCCCGACCCGCTCCGGGCGCGCTTGGCGGAGGCGGTACGCAGCGCCGGGGCGGTGTTCCTGCCACCGGTGCTGGCCGGGGCCTGGGGGCGACGGGCCTGAGGGCCGCACACGCGCGGCATAGCGCCCGTGCAGGTCGGCACCTCAGACACTGGGCGCAGGGCTGCTCATGGCATATCAGACGTCGCAAACGCCAGCGCCGGGATGTCCTCGCTGTGCAGCAAGGCGCCCTCGGCCATCAGCCGCTCAACCTCGGCGTCGCCCAGCGCCTCTTGCGCAATGCGCTGCGCGCGTGCTCGTGCACGGGCCTCGTTCTCCGCGCCAATCAGACCCGCGCCGCGCCGCACCGCGGCGTGACCGGCAATCCGTGCCGCGGCGCGGGGCCGATGCTCCAACGCCGCCAGCAGCGCGAGATAGTCGCACCAGCAGAACTGCAGGCTGAAGGGCACGGCGTGCGGCCAGCCCTGTTCTGCGAGCGTGCGGAACGCCTGGTGATCGTCGAGCGCGAGAAGAGCTGCCGCGGTGTTGAGGCGCGCAAAGGCCAGCCCGTACTCGTCGCGTCCGCCCTGCAATTGCGCCAGCAGCTCGACACCCGTGCGAATGGCGCCACGCGGATCGCCCGCCCACAGTTGTGCGTCGATCAGGTTCGCGCGGTAGATCGGATTGGCATCGCCGCTGGCGCGGCAGTTGGCCACCGTGCGTTGTGCGAGACGCAGGTGTTCCTGCGAATCGGCAGTGTTGAACATCAAGCCGGCCAGGCCGTAGTGCAGTCGCTGCGACGGCCAGGCCGGGTCCTCGAGCACGCGCAGCTCGGCGACCTCGGCCTCACGTCCCGTCGGTGGCATCACCAGCGACAGCGAGAGCGCGCGGTACAGGTCGAAGCGGCCATCGGGCGTGTCGCGTCGCTCGCGAGCCAGCGCGATCGTCCGTTGGATGTGAGCCTGAGCGCGGCGTTCCTCCGCGTTGTTCATGTACTGCATCCCGACCCCGAGTGCGGCCCGCAGCCACATCGCGGCAGCGGCGCTGCCGGCAATCGCGTCGAATGTGTCGCACAGCGCATTGCGTTCGGCGTGCAAGGTTCGAGGCAACGCGAGCAGGAGCGTCGCGAGGATGGTGAGCGCGCCATCGGCATCGCCCAGCTCGCGCATCCTGGCGAGGGCTTCGCGGCCGTTTTCAAGATCGGCGCGGGCCCGCGCCTCCCAATCATCGACGCCGATTTCTCCGCTGAAGCGCTGCGCATGCAGCTGATCGCACAGTGCCGCGACAGCGCGTGCGTGGCGTGCGGCAACGTCCTCGGTCTCGCCGGCCGCGGCCAGCAGCTCGCGGGCAAAGGCACGCGGGCTGTCGAGCAGCCGGTAGCGCGGCGGCGTGTCCGCATCGTCGACGCCGACCGGCACGACCAGCGAGCGCTCGACCAGCGTGGTCAGTGCATCCAGCACCGCCCATTCGTCCAGCTCGCCGTGCCCCGGCGGATCGGCTGCGACCTGTTGGATCAGATCCAGCGACGCGCTGCCGCTGATCGCGGCGAGGCGGCGGAACACGATGCGCTCGGGCTCGTCCAGAAAGCCGTGGCTCCATTCGAGGGCCGCGCGCAGGGTCTGCTGGCGCTGCGGCGCATCGCGGTTGCGGCTGGCCGTCAGCAACCGCAGCCGCTCGTCGAGCGAGGCTGCGAGGCGCTGCACGCCGAGCATGGGCGCACGCGCCGCGGCGAGCTCGATCGCGAGCGCCAGGCCGTCCAGCGCTCGGCACAGCTCGATCACCGCGGGCGCGTTGGCATCGTTCAGCGCGAAGCGCGCGTCGGCCGCCTGCGCTCGCTCGACGAACAGGGCGACCGCACCGAAGTCCAGCGCCTCGGCCGCCGGCACCGGCCCCTGTGGAGCCGAGAGTGCGCCGAGCCGGTAGACCCGCTCGGGCGGCAGCTTGAGCGACGCCTGGCTGGTCACGACGATGCGCAAGCCCGGTGCGGCGGCGTGCAGCGCCTTCGCGACCCGCGCGGTGTCCGCCAGCAAGTGCTCGGCGTTGTCGAGCGCGATCAACAGCGTGAGCGGTGCGAGCGCGGCAGCCAGTCCGTCCAGCGGCTCTTCGCCGCTGCCCAGGCGTACGCCCAGCGCCGCGGCGATCGCCCCGGGCAGCGCAGCCGAATCGGTCACCGGTGCGAGCTCGACCCAGCACACGCCATGCGCGTAGGCACCGCGCCGTGCGTGCAACAGCGCCTGCGCCAGACGCGTCTTGCCCATGCCCCCGGCACCGACGATGGTGACCAGCCGGTGGTGCTCGATCAGACTGCCCAGCGCGGCCAGGTCGTCGTCGCGGCCCAGCAGCGGCGGCAGGCTCTCGGGCAGGTTGGTGCGCAGCGTCGCGCCGACCGCCGGCGCGGGGATGGATGCGGGCGTGGGCGCAAGCGGCGGCGGCGCGGGTGGTGAGATGGCCGGCGGCGCGTCGTCCACGCGGGCCGTGAAACGGTAGCCGTGACCCGGAATGGTCGCGATGATCTCGCTGCCCAGCACCTTGCGCAGCGCACTGATCTGCACTTGCAGGTTGTTCTCTTCGACCACCAGGCCGGGCCATGCCAGGTCGATCAGCTCGTTCTTGCCAACCAGCTGACCGGCCCTCTCGACCAGCGCGATCAGCACGTCCAGCGCCCGCGCGCCAAGCGCGGCCGGCTTGCCGCCGATCAGCAGGCGGCGCTCCTTCGGTTGCAGCTCGAACTGCTCGGCGAATCGCAAGGTGGCGACGGACATGGGTGCGGGACCAGGGAGGTTCTGAAGCTGGATCGTGGAGCTCGCCAAAGGATAGCGACGGGTTCGCGCGTTTTGCCTCGGGATGCGGGTTGCGACTGGGCAGGAACGCACGGCCGCGCGGTGCCTGCGCGGTGCCAGAGCCCGCCTGAATTCGAGCTGAAGCCGACCTGAAAGCCGGCTGCCTCAGCAAATTCCGGAAGGCTTCAAGCGCGCTTCAGGACTTTCAGGCGCCCAAGGTCGACAGTAGAGCCAACGGTTCGCGCCGCGAACTTCCGACCCATCCACCAAGAGCCCGACATGACCACTGCCAACACCATCGCCACCACCGTTGCCACCATCGCCACCACGCAGCGCCCGCGTTACGACCGGACAGGACGCGCGACCCGCTGCGTCGCCTTCCTGGCCAGCACCGTGCTCAGCACCGTGTTGATCGGCAGCGTCGTGATTGGCATGACCACCCCGACGGGCCGGACCGCCGTGGCCAGCGAACAAGCCTGAATGATCGATCGGCACCCAACTCCCATGACGTCCTCCACCAGACAACTGTCCATTCGGACGCGGCTCCCGTCGCGTCGAATCGCGAAGTCCATCGAGAGACTGGCCGCATCGGCGAGAGCGCTCTGCGACGGCGAGGCGGTCGACATTCCGCGCCTGTGGCCGCGCGAAGCCGAGGAGCTGGCATGCGCCTTGCGCCAGACAGGCGACTTGCTGAGGTCGCGCACCGCGGAGCGCGATCAGTTGATCCGCCTGAACGCACAGCTGCGTGCGCACGCCGATCGGCTGGCTCATGCAGCCGACCACGATGCCCTCACGGGGCTCCTGAATCGCGCCAGGTTTCATGCCGCGCTGCAACGCCACATACACGCCGACCGCTGCGCCGAGGATGCCATCGTCGTGCTGTTCATCGACGTCGACGATTTCAAGGCGGTGAACGACACCCATGGGCATGGCGCGGGCGACGAGGTGCTGCGGATGTTCGCGCGGCGGCTGCGCGACAGCGTGCGCGACACCGATCTGGTGGCGCGCCTGGGCGGCGACGAGTTCGCCGTACTGCTGACCCACACTCACGGCGAGCAGGCACAAGCGCTGGCTCGCGAACTCACCGAGCGCTTGTCGTCGTCCTATGAGATCGGCGGCAAGCAAGTCCGGGTCTCGGCGTCCATCGGTATGGCGAGCT
>DATEFR010000765.1:0-4695 GCA_035280545.1 Burkholderiaceae bacterium
TCCGACCGCGCAGCCGCGCAGCGCCTATCGCCGCTTCATGCCGTTGACCACGCGCTGGATGGACAACGACGCCTACGGCCACCTGAACAACGTCGTCTACTACAGCCTGTTCGACACGGTCGTGAACCGCACGCTGATCGAAGCCGGCGCGCTCGACATCGAGCGCAGCGAGGTGATCGGCCTGGTCGTCGAGACCCACTGCAACTACTTTGCGTCGCTTGCGTTCCCGCAAACGGTCGAGGCCGGACTGCGGGTCGCGACGCTGGGCTCGTCCAGCGTGCGCTACGAAATCGGCCTGTTCGGCGAAGGTGCAGAGACCGCCGCCGCATGCGGGCATTTCGTGCACGTGTACGTCGACCGCGCGACGCGGCGCCCGGTCGCGCTGCCCGACAAACTCAAGACCACCTTGCAAGGACTGCTGTGACTGCCTCGTCGACTGCTCCGGGCCCTGAACAGATCGCATGGGTCGATGCCGCCATCACGACGCGCCGCTCGCTGCGCGCGTTCCTGCCGACGCCGGTGCCGCGCGCGACCGTCGAAGAGATCCTGACCGTCGGGTCGCGCGCGCCGTCGGGCACCAACACGCAGCCGTGGAAGGTCTACGTGCTGACCGGCGACGCGAAGACCGAACTGTCGCGCCGCGTTCGCGCCGCGTACGACGATCCGGCCGAACGCGCGAAGCACAGCGAGGAGTACGCGTACTACCCGACCGAATGGATCTCGCCGTTCATCGACCGGCGTCGCAAGGTCGGCTGGGACTTGTACGGCCTGCTCGGCATCGCGAAGACCGACAAGACGCGCATGCACGAGCAGCACGGCCGCAACTATGAGTTCTTCGATGCGCCGGTCGGGTTGATGTTCACGATAGACCGCGTGATGCGCCAGGGCAGCTGGCTGGACTACGGCATGTTCCTCGAGGCCATCATGGTCGCGGCGCGCGCCCGCGGGCTGGACACCTGCCCGCAGGCCGCGTTCACGCAGTTCCATCGCATCATCACCGACTACCTCGGCGCGCCGCCGAACGAGCAGCTCGTGTGCGGCATGTCGCTCGGTTACGCCGATCCGGATGCGGTCGAGAACACGCTGATCACCGAGCGCGAGCCCGTTTCCGCCTTCACGCGCTTCCTCGAGTAAGCGGTGGCGCCCGTTCCGTCGGTGGCCGGCGTGCCGGTCGACTTCGTGCTGTTCGCGCTGACGCTGGCCGGCGTCGCGCTGTTCCATCACCACACGCTGCGCGTCGCGGTGGCGGGGCTGATGGCGATCGCAACGTACAAGCTGGCGTTCGGCACGTTTCGCGGCGTGCCGGGCCTGGACGGCCTGGTCGCGCTGCTGGGCCACGAGTGGGTCACGCTCGCGAATCTGTTCGGGCTGCAGCTGGGCTTCGCGTTGCTGTCCAAGCATTTCGAGGAGAGCCGCTTGCCGGCGCTGCTGCCGCGTTATCTGCCGGACGACTGGAAGGGCGGCTTCGCGATGCTGGCGCTGGTGTTCGTGCTGTCGAGTTTTCTCGACAACATCGCCGCGGCCATGATAGGCGGGACGATGGCGACGGTGCTGTTCAAGGGCCGGCTGCACGTGGGCTTCCTGGCGGCGATCGTCGCCGCGTCGAACGCCGGCGGCGCAGGCAGCGTGGTCGGCGACACGACGACCACGATGATGTGGATCGCCGGCGTGCGGCCGCTGCAAGTGCTCGAGGCGTACATCGCCGCGGTTCCGGCGCTGCTGTTCTTCGGCGTGATCGCGGCGCGCCAGCAGCATGCGCTGCAGCCGATCACGAAGGATGCGCCGGCCGGCATCACGCTGGATGCGTGGCGGCTCGTGATCGTCGCGGCGATCCTGGCCGCCGCGATCGCCTCCAACGTCTGGTTCAACCTGCGCCATCCCGAAGTGCTCGAGCAGGTGCCGGTGATCGGCATCGCGGTGTGGGTCGCGATCGTGCTGACGGGCTGGATCCGCCGCCCCGACTGGAGCCTGCTGCCCGGCGCGGCGCGCGGCAGCGTCTTCCTGCTGTCGCTGGTGCTGTGCGCCGCGATGATGCCGGTCGAGCACCTGCCCGGGGCTTCGTGGCCGGTCGCGCTCGGGCTGGGCTTCGTCTCCGCGGTGTTCGACAACATCCCGCTGACCGCGCTCGCACTGCACCAGGGTGGCTACGACTGGGGCTTCCTGGCCTATGCGGTCGGCTTCGGCGGCTCGATGATCTGGTTCGGCTCGTCGGCCGGCGTCGCGCTGGCCAGCATGTTCCCGCAGGCGCGTTCGGTCGGTTCGTGGGTCGTCGCGGGCTGGCACGTCGCCGTCGGCTATCTGATCGGCTTCGCCTGTCTGCTGCTCGCATTGGGCTGGCATCCCGACCTGCCTCACTGAAACACCACGAAAGGAAGTTCACGATGAAGAAGTCCGTGCTCGTCTGCCGCGCCGTGTTCCCCGACATCGTCGATCGCCTGCGGGAGCATTTCGAGGTCGAGACCAACGAAGCCGACGTGGTCTGGAGCCGCGACGAGCTGATCGCGCATCTGCAAGGCAAGGCCGGTGCCTTCATCACCGGCACGCAGCCCATCGACGCTGCGCTGCTCGACGCCTGCCCCGAGCTGCGCGCGGCGTGCAGCATGGCGGTGGGCTACAACAACGTCGACCTGCCGGCCTGCACGGCGCGCGGCGTGCTCGTCAGCAACGCCCCCGACGTGCTGACCGAGACCACCGCCGACTTCGGCTTCGCGCTGATGATGGCCACCGCGCGCCGCATCGCCGAGAGCGAGCATTACCTGCGCCGCGGCGAATGGACGAAGTGGAGCGTGGACGCTTTCGCCGGCAGCGACGTGCATGGCGCGACGCTGGGCATCCTCGGCATGGGGCGCATCGGCCAGGCGATCGCGCGGCGCGGCGCGAAGGGCTTCGGGATGAAGGTGGTCTACCACAACCGCTCGCGTCTCGCGCCCGAGCTCGAAGCCGAGCTCGACGCCCGCTACGTCGCGAAGGACGAGCTGCTGCGCGAGAGCGACCATCTGGTCATCGTCGTGCCGTACAGCGCCGAATCGCATCACCTGATCGGCGCGGCCGAGCTCGCGCAGATGAAGCCCAGCGCGACGCTGACCAACATCGCGCGCGGCGGCATCGTCGACGACGCGGCGCTCGCGCAGGCGCTGCGCGAACGGCGCATCGCCGCGGCCGGACTCGACGTCTTCGAGGGCGAGCCCTCGGTGCATCCCGGTCTGCTGAACGTGCCCAACGTCGTGCTGACGCCGCACATTGCGAGCGCGAGCATTCCGACGCGCCGCGCGATGGCGAATCTCGCGGTCGACAACCTGATCGCGGCTCTCGGTTTCGGACCGAACGCCGGCAAGCCGCCGACCGCGCTGAATCCGCAGGTCCTGGCCGGCCGCCGAGGGTAAAAAAACCGGAACGAGCGCGTCTCGCCTCGGCCAGATCCGGCGCAAGACGCGCGCAGCGTAGGAGCCAGCCGACAGGGCCGACCGGCGCTTCCCGATGGCCGCAGGCCGGCGCGCGGCTCACGATGCGGTATGGGCAGACCTCGCATCACAGGGGCGACGCTCGCCGCCGCTCTCGGCCTCGTCATCGTGGTCGCGATCGGCATTGCCGAATGGCTGGGATGGCCGTTTCTGGCCGGCACGATCGAACGCCGTCTCGCCCAGGCGACGGACCGGCATGTCAGCCTCGCGGCCGAGCCGGGCGGGACAGCGCAGGCGCGAACCCGTCTGCTCGGCAGCGTGCGCGTCAGCGCGCCGCGCATCGAGCTCGGGGCGCCGCGCTGGAGCTCGGCGCCGCACATGCTGCTGGCGCACGACGCGACCATCGAGTTCGGCTATGCGGACCTCTGGCATGCCTACAGGCACCGCGACGAGCGCGGCGGCGAGCCGCTGCGCATCCGCGCGCTGCGCGCTGCCGAGGTCGATGCCCACGTCGAGCGGCTGGCCGATGGCCGCGCGTCGTGGCAATTCGGCCCGCGCCGTCCCGATGAGGCGTCGCCCGCGGCCTTGCAGGCGCCGTTGTTCGATCAGCTGCGGATCGGCAACGGCACGCTCGCGTTTCGCGACGAGAAGGTCGGCGTGGACCTCGATGCGCGCTTTTCGCTGAACGACCGCAGTATCGACCACCATGCGACGGCCCTCGCGCCGGCAGCCTCGGAGTCCGCGCCACTCTCGGTATCGGCATCGACGCCTTCGTCGGCAGCCGCTTCATCCGCGACCTCGCGCCCGATGGTGCCGGCCGAATTCCGCTTCGACGCGACCGGGCACTACCGCAAGCGGCCGATGCTGATCGAATTCCAGAGTCGCGGCGTGCTCGACCTCGTCGAGCGCGATGCGGCACGGATTGCCTGGCCCGTCGTGCTGAAGGCGACGATAGGCGGCGCGACGCTGCGTTTCGACGGCACCACCACCGACGCACTGAAGATGACCGCGCTCGATGGCCGCTTCGACGTGCGCGGGCCGTCGCTCGCCGCGGTCGGCGATCCGCTGGGGGTCACGTTGCCGACGACCGGCGCGTTTCACGCCAACGGCCGGATCGCGAAGCAGGGCGATCGCTGGAACACGCTGGTCGAGCAGGCCGTTGTCGGATCCAGCCATCTCAGCGGCGCGTTCCTGTTCGATGCCGGGCGGCCCGTGCCGTTGCTCAGCGGGCGCCTGCGCGGCACGCGTTTGCTGCTGACCGACCTGGGTCCGGCGGTGGGGGCACCGCCCAAAG
>DATEFR010000766.1:0-3401 GCA_035280545.1 Burkholderiaceae bacterium
CAGCCGGCGAGCCATGCGGCGAGCGCAAGCGCCGCGGCGGGTGCGGCGCGCAGCACCGGCCGCTGCATCGGCTTCTTGTTCTTCATCGTTTTCGTCGCCATCACGCATTGCCCTTCGTATCGGCGTGCGGCTCGCCCGACGACGGCGTCGCACCGGCGGGCTGCCCGCCCGGCGGCAGGGCGTGCTCGTGATGCGGCCGCGGCTTGCGCGCCAGCAGCGCGAAGAACAGCGGCACGAAGATGGGTGCGACGAAGGTCGCGACGATCATGCCGCCGAACACGCCGGTGCCCATCGACTGCCGCGCCGCCGCGCCGGCGCCGGTCGCGGTGACCAGCGGCACGACGCCGAACACGAACGCGAGCGAGGTCATCACGATGGGCCGGAAGCGCAGCCGCGCCGCGTCGCGCGCAGCCTCGGCGGCGCCCTTGCCGGCTTCCATGCCCTGCATCGCGAACTCGGCGATCAGGATCGCGTTCTTCGCCGCCAGGCCGATCAGCACGATCAGGCCGATCTGGAAGTAGATGTCGTTCTCCATGTTGCGCAGCCAGACGAACAGCAGCGCGCCGGTCAGCGCGAACGGCACCGCGAGCACGACCGCGAACGGCACGCCCCAGCGCTCGTACAGCGCCGAGAGGATCAGGTAGACCATCACGATCGCGAACCCGAACGCGAACAGCGAGGCGTTGCCGGTGCGCTTCTCCTGGTAGGCCTGGCCGGTCCACGCCATGTCGTAGCCGGGCGGCAGCGCGGTCTTCGCGGTCTCCTCGACGGCGCGGATCGCCTGGCCCGAGCTGTAGCCGTCCTTCGCGTTGCCGAGGATGCGCGCGCCGACAAAGCCGTTGTAGCGCTGCAGCTGCTCGGGGCCGATCACGTTCTCGACGCGGATCAGCGCCTTCAGCGGGATCATCTGGTTGCTCGTGTTCGAGCGCACGTAGATCGCGCCCAGGTCGTCCGGCTTCGCGCGGAACTGCGCATCGGCCTGCATGGTCACGCGGTAGGTGCGGCCCGACTTGTTGAAGTCGTTGAGGTACAGCGAGCCCATCTGCGCCTGCAGCGCGGTGAACACGTCGTCGACGTTGACGCCCAGCGCCATCGCCTTCTCGCGGTCGACGTCGACCTGCAGCTGCGGCACGGTCGGCCGGAAGAAGGTGTTGACCATGCCGATCTCGGGCCGCTGCTGCAGCGCCTGCATGAACGCGCCGGTCACCTGCGAGAGACGCTGCGGGTCGGGGTCGTTGCGTGCCTGCACGAACACCTCGAAGCCGCCGGCCTGCGACAGGCCCTGGATCGCCGGCGGATTGAACGCGAACGCGATGCCGTCGTTCAGCGCGAACCCCTTGCCGCTGAGCTCGGCCGTCAACTGCTCGGAAGTCTGCTGGCGCTTGTCCCACGGCACCATCGGCAGGAACATCGTCGCCGAGTTGGCCTTGCTGCCGCCGCCGATGAAGTCGAAGCCGTTGACGCTGAAGAAGTTCTCGACCGCTTTGTTGCCGTCCATCATGTGACGCAGCTGCTCGGTCGTGTGCGTCGTGCGGTCCAGCGTGGCGCCGTCGGGCAGCACCGCGATCGCGACGATGTAGCCCTGGTCCTCCGGCGGCACGAAGCTGCTGGGCACGCGCACCAGCAGCGCCGACGCCACCGCCAGGATCGCGACGAAGCCCAGCAGCGCGACCAGCCGGTTGCGCAGCACGAAGGTCACGCCGCGCACGAAGTGGTCGGTGACCCACGCGAGCGAGCGGTTGAACGGCTTGAACATGCGCGCCTGCCAGTGGTCGCCGTCGTGCTCGCCGGGCTTGAGCAGCAGTGCGCACAGCGCCGGCGTCAGCGTCAGCGCCACCACGCCGGACAGCAGCACGGCCACGGTCACCGTCACCGCGAACTGGCGGTAGAGCTGGCCGGCGATGCCGCCGAGGAACGCGACCGGAATGAAGACCGCGCACAGGGCGAGCACGATGCCGATCACCGCGTTTTGCACCTCGCGCATCGCCTCGATTGCCGCGGCCACCGGCGTCATCTTCTCGGTGCGTATCAGGCGCTCGACGTTCTCCAGCACGACGATCGCGTCGTCGACGACGATGCCGATCGCCAGCACCATCGCGAACAGCGTCAGCGTGTTGATCGAGAAGCCGAACAGCCACAGCCCCGCGAACGTGCCGATCAGCGAGACCGGCACCGCGAGCATCGGGATCAGCGTCGCGCGCCAGGTCTGCAGGAACACGAACACCACCAGCAGCACGATCACCGCCGCGTCGAGGATCGTGAACATCACCTCCTTGATCGAGGCGGAGACAAAGCGCGTCGTGTCGTACGGGATCGAGTAGTCGAGGTCGGGCGGGAAGCGGTCCTGCTTCAGCTCGGCCATGCGGCCCTTGACCGCGTCGCCGACCTGCAAGGCGTTCGCGCCCGACGCGAGGAACACCGCGATCGCGATCGCCGGCTGGCCGTTGATGCTGTTGGTCGCGTCGTAGCTCTGCGCGCCGAGTTCGACGCGGGCCACGTCCTTCAGCCGCAGCACGCCGTTCGGGCCGTTCGCGCGCAGGATGATGTCGCCGAACTGCTCGGCCTCGAGCAGGCGGCCGCGCGTGGTGACGGTGTATTCGATCTGCTGGCCCTTGGGCGACGGCTCGGCGCCGATCTTGCCGGCCGCGAACTGAGCGTTCTGGGCGCCGACGGCGGTCTGGATGTCGCGCGTCGTCACGCCCAGCCGCGCCATCTTCTCGGGCTGCAGCCACAGCCGCATCGAGTAGTCGCGCGCGCCGAAGATGAACACGTCGGCCACGCCGGGCACGCGCTTGATGTCGTCGACGACGTTCTGGGTCGCGTAGTTCGAGATGTAGATCTGGTCGTACGTGCTCTTCGGCGAGTTCAGCGCCATCACGAGCAGGAAGTTGTTCGAGGCCTTGCGCACCGTGACGCCCTGGCGCCGCACCTCGTCGGGCAGGCGCGGCGTGGCGAGCTGCACGCGGTTGTTGACGTCGAAGGTCGCCTTGTCGACGTCGGTGCCGACTTCGAAGGTCACCTGGATCTCGGCCTGCCCGTTCGAGGCCGAGGTCGAGCTGTAGTACAGCAGGTTCTCGACCCCCGACAGCTGCTCCTCGATCGGCGCGGCGACGGTGGAGGCGAGCGTCTGCGCCGACGCGCCCGGGTAGTTGGCCGTGACCGTCACGACCGGCGGTGCGATCTCGGGGTACTGCGCGATCGGCAGGATCTTCAGCGAGACCGCACCGGCCAGCAGGATGATGATGGACAGCACCGCGGCGAACACCGGCCGCTCGATGAAAAAGCGCGAAAACACGGCGATGGACCCTCTGGTGAACTGCGGAAGGTCCCGCGCTCAGCGCGAGGGCTTGGAGGCCGGCGCCGCTGCACCCGGTGCGCCAGCGGATGCGCTCTTCCGATCT
>DATEFR010000767.1:0-8654 GCA_035280545.1 Burkholderiaceae bacterium
CACCTTCATCAGCGTCGACTTGCCGGCCCCGTTCTCGCCCATCAGCGCATGCACCTCGCCGGGCAGCAGCTCGAACTGCACGCCCTCGAGCACGCGCACGCCGGCGAACGCCTTCGAGAGGTTGCGGATCGCGACGATGGGAAGGCTGCTGCTCATCGCTCGAATCCGTAGAACGCGTGCGCGGTGTCGTGCCACACGCAAGCCTGCTCGTCGGGCGAGAGCTCGCCGATCAAGGTCTGGCTGACCGCGACCCAGGCGTCGTAGCTGCCGGCCAGCGTCAGCACCGGCCAGTCGCTGCCCCACATCAGACGCTGCGGGCCGAACCATTGCAACAGCGCGTCCCACACGGGGCGCAGCGTCGCCGCGGCCGCCGCGGTCGTGTCGCGTGCGGCGGGTGGCGCCTCGGTCAGCAGGCCGGACAGCTTGCAGCGCACCTGCGGCAGGCGCGCGATCTCGGCCATGTGCTGCCGCCAGATCGGCGCCCAGCCTGCATTCCAGCCTTCGACCAGTTGCGGCTTCGCGGCATGGTCGATCACGACCGGCAACTCGGGCCAGCGCCGCAGGAAGCGCAGCAGCGGTTCGAGGTGCCCGGGTTTCACCAGCGCATCGAAGCGCAGCCCCAGGCGCTGAATCGCCTGCACCGCGTCGGGATGCGGTGCGGTCGCGATCCAATCGACCGCGGGCAGGTCCTGCAGCATCGGGCGCACGCCCTTGAACTTCGGATGGCGTGCGGCCCAGCCTTCGATCGTCGCGGCCGCGCCGGCGCGGCTCAGGTCGGCCCAGCCGACGACGCCGCCGATCGAATCGTGTTGCGCGGCGAGGTTCAGCATGAACTCGGTCTCGGCCTGCGAGTCCGCGGCCTGCACCAGCACGGTCTGCGCGATGCCGTGCGCCTGCAGATGAGCATGCAGATGCTCGGGCAGGAAGTCGCGCAGCAGCGGCGCCAACGCCGGATCGTCCGGCCGCAGCCACGCGTAGTCGCCGCGGGCGGGTTGCCAGAAGTGCTGGTGAGCATCGATACGCAAGCTCATGGCGTCGGCAGGTTGTCTCCGTCGAAGCAGCGGGATAGTCCCGTTGCCTTCTATTCATGAATGAACATACTATCCATATATGAACATCGGCGACAGGCATTCGACGCCGAATCAACGTCCGGATTTACCCGGATCACCGACATGACCGCCGATCCGAACGACCGCTATCGCGCTCCTGCCTTGGACAAGGGCCTGGACATCCTCGAACTGCTGTCCGAGCAGCCGCACGGCCTCACGCGCGGCGAGATCGTCAAGGCCATGGGGCGCAATCCGAGCGAGATCTACCGGATGCTCGAACGCCTGGTCGCGCGCCACTACGTGGCCCGCTCGCCCGAGGGCGATCGTTATTCACTGAGCCTGAAGCTGTTCGTATTGAGCCAGCGCCATCCGCCGTTGAACCGGCTGGTGGCGCGCGCGCAGCCGGCGATGGAAGCATTCGCGAATGCGGCCGAGCAGTCGTGCCACCTGGGCATCTACGACCGCGGCAACATCACGATCGTCACGCAGGTCAGCAGCCCGGGAAAACTGGGGCTGTCGATACGCCTGGGCTCACGTGTCAGCCTGATCGACACCGCTTCGGGCCACGTGATGCTGGCGTTCCAGTCGGAGCCCAGGCGCGCCGAGATGCTGGCTGCGCACGAGGTGCTGGACGGCGAGTTGCCGGTACCGGCCGGCGAGTTGGCCGCGACGATTGCCAGCGTCCGCGAAGCCGGCTACTGGTGCGGCACGAGCCAGCAGACGTGGGGCGTCACCGACATCTCGATGCCCATCATCGCCACGGGCGGCCATGCGATCGCGGTGATCACCTGCCCGTTCATACGCCGCATCGATCGGCATGTCGGGCCGGATCTCGAGGCGACGCATCGCCTGCTCGAGCGCACCGCGAAGGCACTCAGCATCGACTGAACGCGAGGTGCGTCCAGGTCACACCAGCGGCGCGATTGAGGGCTTGCCACGAGTCGGTCTGCACATTCAGCACGCACGCGAGGCCGCTGCGCTCGGCCAGCGCGACGGTCTCGGCGGCGGTGACGTCGAACATCCGTCGGCCGGCCGGCACCGGCCCGTGCCGCAGCGACAGGATGAGAACGCCGGTCGGCTCAAGCAGTGACGCCAATCTCGCCATCCCCGTCTGCCGCTCCGTTTCGTCCAGGTGCATCCAGACCGCCGTCAACATGACGACGTCGAAGCGGGCACTGCGCGCGCACACGGTGGCGAGCATCGGCAGGCTGTCGTCGACCCACTCGATCGCCGCATCGGCGTGCAGGCCCTGGGCCGCATCGCGCATGGCGGCCGTGGGCTCGACGGCCACGACCGTGTAGCCGCGCGCCGCCAACCAGCCGGCATCGGCGCCGGTGCCGGCGCCCACGTCCAGGATGCGCGCGGGCGGCGCCGGCAGCAGGTGAAGCTCGACGTTGTGCTTGTCTTCGAACGCCTCGGCTTCATAGCGCGGGATGAGCTCGGCCGCCTGCTCGGCGTAGCCTTGGGTACCGGGGATCGTCATGGGCCGCGATGAGTCGTTGCGGGCCCTCCATGATGCCCGTGCGCGGGTCAGAACGTCACGCCGGCAAACAGCATCACGTTGGCATACGGCGTGCACTCGCCGGTGCGCACGATCGCGCGCGCCGAGCGGCAACGCTGCTTGAAGACGTCGTGCGCGACCGTGGTCATGGGCACGTCCGGCAGCGCGTCGTGCAGCCACGTGGCGACCTGCGGGCTGCGCTCCAGCATCTCGGCGGCGTGCTCGGCGCGCTCGACCTGCATCTCGCTCAGCAACGCCGTCAGCACCTGCGCGAACGACGGCACGCCGCGTGTCAACGCCAGGTCGACGAGGGGCATGCCCGGCGGCACCGGCAGCCCGGCATCGGCGATGACGACCGCATCGCCGTGGCCCAGCGATGCGACGAGACGTGACAGCTCGGCATTCAGCAACGTTGTCTTCTTCATTTGGACTGGGCGCCCCGCTCGACTTCATGGCGCGTGGGCATCGACCCCATCGCGCCCGCGCGGGTGACGCTGATCGCCGCGGCGCGTTGCGCGAACGCGGCGGCCGCATCGATGTCCAGCCCTTCCTGCAGCGCGACCGCGAAGGCGCCGATGAAGGTGTCGCCGGCACCCGTCGTGTCCAGGGCCCGCACCGGCGGCGCTGCGCGCGTGCGCGTGCCGAGCGCATCGGCGATGCAGATGCCGTCTCCGCCCAACGTGACGATCACGGTCGCCGGCCCTTGCGCGCGCAAGGCCGCGGCCATCGAGGCGGGCTCGCGGGCGATGCCGGCACCGACCAGCAGCGCGGCCTCCGATTCGTTCGGCACGAGGATGTCGACCTCGGCCAGCAGTGCCGCCTCGAGCGGCTGCGCCGGTGCGGGGTTCAGCAGCACCGGCACGCCGTGGCGTCGCGCGATGCCGATCGCGTGCCGGACTGCCGCCAGCGGCGTTTCGAGCTGGCAGACCAGCAGTGCGGCGCCGGCGATCGCGGATGCCGCATCGTCGACCAGCGCGACATCGACGCGCGCGTTCGCGCCGGCCGCGAGCGCGATGCAGTTCTGGCCCGACTGCTCGACCAGGATCATCGCGACGCCGGTCGGCACGCCGGCTTGCGTGCGCAGCAGCGCGGTGCCGACGCCGTCGCGCTCGAGCGTGGCGCGCGCCGCCGTGCCGAAGGCATCGTCGCCTATGCAGCCGATGAACTCGACGCGGCCGCCCAGGCGCGCCGCGGCGACCGCCTGGTTCGCGCCCTTGCCGCCCGGCAGGGTCTGGAAGTCTTCTCCGTGTACGGTTTCGCCGGGCTGGGGCAGCCGTCCGCAGCGCAGCACGAGATCGGCATTGACGCTGCCAAGGACGACGATCGGTTTGGTCATGTCGGCCCCCCGCTCGGCGTCGCGGTCGAGCGGCGCAGCACCAGCGTCGGCCGCAGGATCTCGCGCTGCAGCGAGCGCTTGGGCTTGGCGATGCGCTGCAGCAGCATGCGCGCGGCGAGCTCGCCGGTCTGGTGCTTGGGCTGCGCGATCGTCGTCAGCGGCGGGTTGCTGAACGCGGCAAGTGCGATGTCGTCGAAGCCGATCACCGACAGGTCCTGCGGCACGCGCAGCCCGGCATCGGCGGCGGCGCAGATCGCGCCTATGGCCATCAGGTCGTTGGACGCGAACACCGCGCCGGGCCGACGGGCCAGCAAGGCGCGCATCGCCGCGTGGCCGCCCTCGGCCGTGAAGGAGCCGATCGCGACGAGCGCGTCGTCGCAAGCCAGCCCGGCCGCCTCGAGCGCGCTGCGCCAGCCCTGCACGCGCTGGCGTGCCGGCGACAGCGCGAGCGGCCCGGCGATGCAGGCGATGCGCGTGTGGCCCAGCGCGATCAGATGCTCGACCGCCAGACGCGCGCCGCCTTCGTGATCGACCTCGACGAGATCGGCGGCCAGATCGTCGAGCTCGCGGTCGACGACCACCTGCGGCATGCTCGCATGGCGCAGCATGTCCAGCAGCTCCGGGTCGCCGCCCGAACTGAGCACGATCAGCCCGTCGACCTGTTTCTCGCTGAGCACGCGCACGTAGGCGGCCTGCTTGTGCGGATCGTCGTCGGAGTTGCAGAGGATGACGTTGAAGCCGGCGGCAAAGCAGGCATCCTCGATGCCGCGGATGATCTCGGCGAAATACGGGTTCGAGTTGTTCGGGATCATCATCCCGACGGTGTGCGTGCGGCTGCTCTTCAGGCTGCGCGCCACCGCGCTGGGCACGTAGTTCAGCTCCGCGATCGCGGAGCGCACGCGGGTCGTCGCGTCTTCGCTGACGAAGCGCGTGCTGTTGATGACGTGCGAGACGGTCGTCACCGACACCTGCGCATGCTGCGCGACATCGCGGATCGTGATCATGCAGCGGCGCGCGTCAGCCGCGCCCGGTAGGCGTCCAGCACGACGGCCAGGATGATCACGAAGCCGGTGACCATCTGGCGCAGGAAGTCGCTCATGCCGATCAGGATCAGCCCGTTCGCGAGCACGCCGATGATGCAGGCGCCCAGCAGCGTGCCGACGATGGAGCCGCGTCCGCCCGAGAGGCTGGTGCCGCCGATGATGACCGCGGCGATCGCGTTCAGCTCGAAGCCGATGCCGAGGATGGGGCTCGCGATGTTCAGCCGCGTCATGTAGATCACCGCGCCGACGCCGACCGCCGCGCCGGCGATCACGAACGCGGCGATCTTGATGCGCCGCGTCGCATGGCCGGCCAGCCGCACCGCTTCCTCGTTGTTGCCGATCGCGTAGATCAGGCGGCCGAACACGGTGCGGTTGAGCACGAACCAGCCGAGCGCGACCAGCAGCAGCGCGACCAGGAAGATCGCCGGCAGCCCGAGGAAGCTTGCGCTGCCGAAGTTGTTGAAGGCGTCGGGCAGCTCGTAGATCGTGCGCGCCTGCGTCCACTGCAGCGCGGCGCCGCGCGCGATGTTCAGCATGCCCAGCGTGACGATGAACGACGGGATGCTCCAGAACGCCGAGATCGCGCCGTTCAGGAAACCGCACAGCGCACCGACCGCGATGCTCGCGGCGAGCGCCAGCGCGACCGCCGGGCCGGTGTCCAGGCTCTCGATCTTCAGCACCGAACCGGCGATCACCGCGCACAGCGCCATCACCGAGCCGACCGACAGGTCGATGCCGCCGACCAGGATCACGAAGGTCATGCCGACCGCGAGGATCACGTTGATCGAGATCTGCGTGAAGATGTTCGTGATGTTGGTCGACGTCAGGAAGATCGGCGACAGCAGCGCGAACACGCCGACCAGCACCAGCAGCGCGACGCCGATGCCCGCTTCCCGCAGCACGGCGCGCGCGCCGCGGCCCAGGTTCGTGGAGGACGGCGCGGACGGCGGGTTCATCGTGGCGGCGGTCTCAAGCGGCGGCGGCTGCATCGTGGTTCACCTTCAGGTATTCGCTGTACGCAAGGCCGAGGATCGCTTCCTCGTCGTAGCGCTCGCGCGCCACCTCGCCGGCGAGCACGCCCTTGCTCAGCACGAGCAGGCGGTCGCACAGGTTCATCAGCTCGCGCAGGTCCGACGAGACGACCAGCACCGCCATGCCGTCGGCCGCCATGCGCTTGAGCAAATTGTGGATCTCGGCCTTCGCGCCCACGTCGACGCCGCGGGTCGGCTCGTCGAGCAGCAGCACCTGCGGCTCGCGCAGCAGCCATTTCGCGAGGACCACCTTCTGCTGGTTGCCGCCCGACAGCTCGCGCACCGGCTGCTGCACCGACGCGAGGCGGATCTGCAGGCGGCTGCGCGCGTTCTCCGCCGCGGCGCTCTCGCGGGCATGCTGCATCAGCCCGCCGCGCGACACCGCGGCCAGCTGCGCCAGGCTCACGTTCGCGCGGATCGGCATGGGCAGCACCAGCCCTTCGTCCTTGCGGTTCTCGGTGACGAGGCAGATGCCGTGCGCCAGCGCGTCGCGCGGCGAGGCGATCGCGACCGGCTGGCCGTCGCGCAGGATGCGGCCGCCGGCGGCGCGATCGGCGCCGAAGATGGCGCGCACCGCCTCGGTCCGGCCCGAGCCCACCAGCCCGGCGAGGCCGACGATCTCGCCGTAGCGCAGCTCGAAGTCCAGCCCCGGCGCGTTCGGCTGGCGCGTGTTGCGCAGGCCCTCGACGCGCAGCGCCGGGCCGCGCGTGCGGTCGATCCGGCGCGCGGCCTCGGCGCTGTCGTACGGCGTCTCGGCTTCCAGGCTGCGGCCGACCATCAGGCGCACGAGCTGGTCGGTGCTGGTCGTGCTCATGGGCCGGGTCTCGACATGCCGGCCGTTGCGCAGCACCGTCACGCGGTCGCAGACCTCGAACAGCTCCTGCAGATGGTGCGAGACGAACAGCACCGTCACGCCCTGCCCGCGCAGCTCGCGCATCAGCCGGAGCAGGCGGTCGGTCTCGCGCGGGGTCAGCGTGGCGGTCGGCTCGTCGAGGATCAGCAGCCGGCTTTGGTTGGAGAGCGCCTTCGCGATCTCGATCAACTGGCGCTGCGCCATGCCCAGCGTCGCGACGCGCGTGGCCGGCGCGAGATCGTCCAGGCCCACCAGCGCGAGCAGCTCGCGCGCACGCCGTGCCATCGCGGCCTTGTCGACCAGCCCGAGGCGATTGCGCGGCAGCGCCTCGAACAGCAGGTTCTCGGCGACCGACAGCTCGTCGAGCATCTGCAGTTCCTGGTGCACGACGCGGATGCCGGCACGCATCGCGTCCTGCGGCGTCTGCGGCGCGTACGGCGCGCCGGCCAGTTGCATGCGGCCGGCATCGGGCCGGTCGGCGCCGCACAGGATCTTGATCAGGCTGGACTTGCCGGCCCCGTTCTCGCCGGCCAGCGCGTGGATCTCGCCGGCTTCGAGCATCAGGTCGACGCTGTCGAGCGCCAGCACGCCGGGGAAGCGGCGCGTGATGCCGTGCAGCTCGAGCAGCGTCGTCATGACGGCTTCGTCTCTCTCTCGCTTACTTGACGTTCTTCGCGGTCACGAGCTCGATCGGCGTCTTGACCCAGCCCTTCAGCGGCTTGTTGTCCTTGCGCGACTTCAAGCCCTGGTCGATCGCGTTGGCCGCCATGTCGGTGCCGAACTGGTCGACGGTGGCGAGCACCTTGCCGCTCTTGACCAGCGGGCGGATCGCCGGGATGTTGTCGAAGCCGACGACCTTGATCTGGCCGCCCTTGCCCGCGGCATCGATCGCCTTCGCGACGCCCAGCGCCATCGAATCGTTCGCGGCCATCACGCCCTTGATGTCGGGGTTCGCGGTCAGGATGTTCGTGAAGACGGCGTTCGCCTCCTCGGTCTCCCAGTGCGCGGTCTGCGACGCGACGACGTTCAGCTTGCCGGCCTTGGCCGCATCCTCGAAGCCCATCTTGCGCTGCAGCGCGTTGTCGGCGCCGGGGTTGCCTTCGATGATCACGACCTTGGCGCCCGGGCCCAGGGCCTTCGCGAGCTCGTCGCCGGCCATCTTCGCGCCGGCGCGGTTGTCGGGGCCGACGAACGCGAGCTCGATGCCGGCCTTCTTCTGCGCTGCCGGGTCGAGCGCGACGTCGAAGTTGACCACCGTGATGCCGGCTTTCAGCGCACGCGCCACCGGACCCACCATCGCACGGCTGTCGGCCGGCGCGATCACGATCACGTCGTACTTCTGGGTGATGAAGTTCTCGACCGCGGCGGTCTGCGCATCGAAGTCGGTCTCCGACTGCATGCCGACGGCCTTGAGCTCGAAGTCGCCGCGCTTCTTCTCGTAGGCGACCGCGCCTTCGGTCATGTTCTTGAAGAACTCGTTGGCGAGCGACTTCATCACCAGGCCGACGCGCGGCTTGGTCTCGGCATGGGCGGTATGCAGCGCCAACGGCGACGCGGCCAGCAGCGCGCAGCTCGCGGCGAGCGCCAACGAGCGGCGGGTGAAGCGGAAGGCATGGGCCATGGGTGATGTCTCCTGTATTCGAATGCCGCCAGCAGCACGACCCGCGGGCTTGGCAGAAGAGCCCGGGAGCCGGTTCACGCAAACGTTCGCGCAAACGTTTGCGCGGCATCGCCGATCCCTGCCGAAACGAGGAGACACGTCCATGGCATCTGCCTTCCGCTTCACCCGCCGTGCGGCGGCGCTCGCTGCCTGCGCCCTGCTGGCCTTTCCCGCGGCGCAC
>DATEFR010000768.1:0-8616 GCA_035280545.1 Burkholderiaceae bacterium
TGCCCCATGCCCTGGTTCTTGATGTTGACACCCGCCATGGCGCGGCTGAGGTCGGCCCCGGAGAGGTCCGCCCCCGGAAGATCCGCGATCATCTTGACGCCGGCCATGTTGGCGCCCTTGAAGATGGGCATCTTCTTGACCGCGCCTCCCAGGACCACGACGGACAGCAGGCTCGCGCGACTCAGGTTGGCGCCCGTGAAGTCAGTGCCCATCAACCAGGCACCGTTCAGGTTGGCGCCCTCCAAGGTCGCATCGCGGAAGTCAGCCTGCACCAGCTTGCTTCCAAACAGGCTGACACCCCGCAGGTTGGCCTTGCGAAAATCGAGCCCCGAGAGGTCGAGGTCGGAGAGATCCTGGCCGGCGAAATCGGCTGGCATCGACGGCGACGCGTTCTTCAGCTTGGCCCTGACCTGATCGACCGAGAGATCGGCCGCGATGGCGTTCGTTGTGCCGATCGCGACGAGCAGCATCCCCATGAGGGCGTTCGCAAGACGTCGACAGGATTTCATCTCGGCTCGCATGAGTTGGCTCTCACTAGGGGGCAGTGGGCTCGAAGCCCTCGCTGACAACGCAAACGTCCCAGCGGCCCGGTACCCCCTTCAGCTCGTACGCGCCCCGCCCAACGAAGCGGAAGCGCGAGCCCACGAGAATATCGTGGACGGTGCGTGAAACCAAAACCTCACCCGCCTTGGCCAACGACTGCACGCGCGCGCCGATATGCACGGTCATGCCCCCGACACGACCGTCGTCGCGCAACTCGACATCGCCGAAATGAATGCCGGCGCGAATCGAGAGCTTCAGACTCGCCAACGCCGTATGCAGCGCCTGCGCGCATTCAATCGCACGGTCGGGACGGTCGAAGATGGCAAAGACGCCATCGCCCGCGGTGTCCACCAGGCGACCGCGAAAGAGGCCGAGCTGCTGACGCAGGATCTCTTCGTGCCGATCGAGCAGCGCCCGCCACGCTGCGTCACCGAGTTCCGCGGCACGCTGGGTCGAATCGACGATGTCGGTGAACAGCACAGCCGCCAGGGCGCGCTCGGACTCGCCGCCTCGGCGGACTCCGGTCAGGAACTCCTCCGCATGATCGAGAATGAGATCAGGGGTTTCCCAATAGGGAAGATAGTCGGTGCCGGGCAACTCCTCGAAGCGTGCGCCGGTGACGTGTTCGGCGATGTAGCGCCCCTGGGGCACCGAAGCCCAGGCGCAATTGCGACGCGTCAACACCAGCGTCGGCGCTGCGACGTCGGACAGGGTGTGACGGACGTCCCTTTCCGACTGGATCGCGAAGTTCTCGGCAACGGCCTTGGGCGACCCGATGGCCCGCGCAAGCTTGGCCTGCCAGCGCAGCGCGCGTTCGTCTTCGGCAAGACTCGGATTCTGCGTGCGCGCGAAGCGCTCGGTCCCGAAGTGTTTCTGCGCGAACCCCGAGAACCCCGCCAGGGCCTCCGGCGGGAAGCCGGCGCGATAGTCTTCTGCAACCACCCATCGTGCCGTCGTGTTCAGCAAGACCAGCGCGGAGACCCGTTCACGATGACCGGCCGCAAACTGCAGAGCCATGGACCCGCCGTCGGTGACGCCGAAGATGGCCGTCGTGCTCGAACCGTTGGCGCGCATGACCGACAGGAGGTCCTCTGTCCAATGGTGCAAGGCGTCGCGTCCGTCCTGAGGACGCGGATCGGACAGCCCGGAACCGCGAGCGCTGAAGCGGATGACACGGCTGAACGAGGCCAGGCGCCGCAGGAAACGCGCAATGGCGGGCTCCTCCCACTCCAGATCCAGAGACGCCCACCAACCCATCGTGAAGAGCAGATCGCGCGGCCCTTCGCCCAGCACTTGGTAGGCGACGCGGTCATCGCCGACTTTGGCGTAGCGGGTTTCCGGCGCGGTCATGTTTGGAAGCATAGGCGTTCCAAACCGGCACGGTTATGGTTCTAGGCAAAGAAAAGGCCTTGTCGAAACAAGGCCTTGGTGTGCAGTTGGTGGAGAGGAGGAGGATCGAACTCCCGACCTTCGCATTGCGAACGCGACGCTCTCCCAGCTGAGCTACCCCCCCACTGCGGCTCGCATTCTAGCAAATCCGGCGCACCCTCGCGCCGCGACGCTCATTCCACGCCCAGGGCGCTCAGAGCTCGCGCAGCGCCGTCGTGACCGGCAGCCGCGCCGCGCGCACCGCGGGAAACAGCCCCCCGATGAAGCCGATCGCCAGCGCCCATTTGAGCCCGGTCCATAGCAGCTCCGGCGTCACGCGCAGCTCGAAGCTCAACAGGCCGACGCTGCCGGCGGCCATCGTCGACGCCGAATAGCCGTTGAAGATCGCCCACGCGAGCAGCCCGCCGATCACGCCGCCGATCAGCGCGAGCAGCATGGTCTCGAGCATCACCGCGACGACCACCGGCAGCCCGGGAAAGCCGATCGCACGCAGGGTCGCAATCTCGCGCGCCCGCGCCGCGACAGCCGCGAACATCGTGTTCAGCGCCCCGAACATCGCCCCGATCGCCATGATCGTGCCGACCGTGATGCCGATCGCGCGGATCACCTGCGTCATCTTCTCGGACTGCTTGCTGAAGTAGTCCAAGGTCGTGCTCGCGTCGACCTTGAGCTGCGGGTTGTCCGCCAGCGCGTTCTTGAAGCCGTCGAACGCTTTTGCGTCGGTGAGCCGCGCGGTGACCGACGCGCGGCCGCTGCCGCGACGGTACGCATCGGCGATGACCGCGGCATCGGCCCAGATCTCCGACTCCATCGCGTCGCCCGATGCGAAGATGCCCACCACGGTCCACGACTGGCTGCCCAGCCGCACCTGCTGCCCCGGCGCAAGGTTCGCGAACTGGCGCCCCGCGCCGCGGCCGGCGATCAGCTCGCGCAAGCCCGGCTGAAAGCGCCGCCCTTCGACGATCTTGATTTGCGGCCGCACGCTGAACGCCTGGTCGCCGACGCCGCGCACCTGCACGCTGCCCTCTTCGCCGGGGCCGCCCTTTTTCGTCTGCAGGTTCGCGGCCACGACCAGCTCGCTGGAGGCCAGCGGTTCGCCCTTCGCATCGCGCGCGATGCCGGGCGTCTGCGCGATCAGCGTCGTGCTGGTGTTGTCGAGCACCGACGCGACCTCGGCCGCCGAGGCGCCGCGCATCACGATCGCCGTATCGGTGCTGCCGGTGCTGCGCAGGGTCTGCGCGTAGCCCTCGGCCATCGCGAGCAGCGCGACCAGCACGCCGACGACGCCGGCGATGCCGACGACGATCACCGCCGACGAGCCCAGCCGCTGGCCCAGCGTGCTGATGCCCACCTGCGCGACCGAGCGCGCCTGCTGGCCGCGCCGCGTCAGCATCAACCACGCGGCGACCAGCACCGCGAGCAGCACGGCGCCGGGCCACGGCAGCATCACCCACACCGCCAGCACCACGGCCAGCAGCACGAACAGTCCGAGGTTCTTCAGGAAGTTCAAGGGGTCTCCTCCTCAACGGCCCGCGAGCGCGTCGACGATGTTCAGCCGCATCGCGTTCAGTGCCGGCAGCGCGCCGACCAGCATGCCGATCGCGAACATCAGCACGACGCCCAGCACCCAGCTGCTCGCGCCGACCGTCGGCAGGTTCAGCATGCCGCCGCTCGCGCCGCTGACCACCGGGATGATCGCGGCCGCCAGCGCGAGGCCGACCACGCCGCCCAGCACCAGCAGCAGCACCGATTCGGCCAGCACCATCGCCAGCACGCTGCGGCTCGAGAAGCCTATCGTCTTCAGCACCGCCAGCTCGCTGGTGCGCTCGCGCACCGCCTGCATCATCGTGTTGCCCGACAGCAGGATCAGCGTGAAGAACACCGCGCCCATGATCGCGCCGACGATCAGCCCGATGTCGGCGAGCTGCTTCATCCACGACGCGGTCGCGGCCTGCTCGGTCTGGGTGCGCGTCTCGTGGTCGGAGTTGGCCGAGAGGCCGTCGATCGCCTTCGCGATGCGGTCGGCCTGGCTCACGTCGGCCACGCGCGTGACGTACCAGCCGACCTGGCCGCGGTTGTACGGCGTCGTGTCGTCGAAGTACTTCCAGTGCAGCAGGAACATCTGGTCGAAGAAGCCGCCGGTCTTCTTGTCGGTCGAGTGCAGCACGCCGGCGATGTCGAACGACCAGTTCTTGCTGCCTTGCTGGTCCGGAAAGATCGTCGACTGCAGCGGGATGCGGTCGCCCACCTTCCAGTTGAAGCGCTTCATCAGCTGCTCGCCGACCAGCGCGCCGGTGCGCGTGTTCTCGAACGCCTTGCGCTCGGTGTCGCTGACCTGGATCTCCGGGTAGACGTCGAGGTAATTCGGCGCCACCGCGAAGCTGAACACCTGGTTGCGCGGATCCTGGTACGCGCCGCCGAACCAGTTCGCGAAGGTCACGATCTTCACGCCCGGCACCTGCGCGATCTGCGACTGCAGCGATTGCGGCAGCAGCTGGATGAACGACAGCTTCGAGCCGGTCTGCAGACGCTGCGCGCCGTTCGCGCTCTGCCCGGCCTGGTTGAACGAGGTGCGCACCGCGTCGAGCAGGCCGAACAACAGGAAGGCCGCGATGATGGACACCAGCGTCAGCACGGTGCGGGTCTTGCGGCGAAACAGCGAAGCCCAGATCAGGTGCAGGTATTTCATCTGCGTTGCTCCTTGCGATGCATGCGACGGCGCGTCCGCTTTCCGTTCAAGCCGTCACCTGCTCGACCAACGTTCCCTTGTCCAAGTGCAGCGTGTGCTTCGCGGCCAACGCCGCCTTCGGGTCGTGGGTCACCATCAGCACGGTCTTGCCGTGATCGCGGTTGAGCGCGCCCAGCAGGCCCAGCACTTCCTCGGCGGACTGCCGGTCGAGGTCGCCGGTCGGCTCGTCGCAGACCAGGAGTGTCGGGTCGGAGACGATCGCACGCGCGATCGACACCCGTTGCTGCTGCCCGCCCGACAGCTCGCTGGGCTTGTGCGCGGCACGGTCGGCCAGGCCCACGAGCTGCAGCGCGATGCTGGCGCGCTTGCGCCGCTCGGCCGCCGAGAGCTTGGTCAGCAGCAGCGGCAGCTCGACGTTGCGTTGCGCCGAGAGCATGGGCATCAGGTTGTAGAACTGGAATACGAAGCCGACCTTCGCGGCCCGCCATTTCGCGAGCGCCGCGGGGCTGAGCTGGTCGAGTCGCTGCCCGCCGACGCCGATGCTGCCGCCGGTGGGCACGTCCAGCCCGCCGATCAGGTTCAGCAGCGTCGTCTTGCCCGAGCCCGACGGCCCCATCAGCGCGAGGAAGTCGCCTTCGTCGACATCGAGGTCGATGTGATGCAGCACCTCGACCTTCTGCTTGCCGCGCTCGTACACCTTCGAGAGGTCGCGGATTTCGATCAGCTTGCCCATGTCGTGTCTCGGCCTTTCGTCGTCGTTGTCGTTGTCGGTCGCGTCGTCGTTCAATCGGTCGTCTTCACGGCGGCGCCGTCGCGCAGCGATGCCGGCGGCGACACCACCACACGCTCGCCGGCGTTCACCGCCTGCGGCAGCAGCTTCATCCCGCCGATGTCCTTCGCAGCGGGCGTGACGGCGCGCTGCTGCGCCTTGCCGTCCGCCACGGCGAACACCACCGAGCGGCCGTCGCGCTGCACGACCGCCGACGGCGGCACCAGCACGCCTTGCGGCGCGGCCTTCGCACCGTCGCTCTTGGTGTCGGCCTTCTGCCCGAGGAACGACACGCGCACGCCGATGTCGGGCACCAGCCGGGCATCCTTCTGCTCGAGCGCCACGCGCACCTTCACGGTCGCCTTGCCGCGGTCCGCGGCCGGCACGATCGCGATCACATGCGCGGGGATCTTCCAATCGGGGTACGCATCGAGCACCGCCTCGCACGGCATGTTGGGCGTGACCTGCGCGATGTACGACTCGTTGACATCGACATCCACCTCGAGCGAATCCATGTCGACGATGGTGCCGACGCCGGTGCGCGTGAAGCCGCCGCCGGCCGACAGCGGCGAGACGATCTCGCCGACCTGCGCCGCCTTCTCGGTGATCACGCCGGCAAACGGCGCGCGCACGATCGTGTAGTCGAAGTTGACCTTGGCCTGGTTGTACTGCGCGCGTGCCGCCTCGGCGGCGCGGCGCTGCGCCTGCACGACCGCCGTTGCGGTCGCGACCGCGGTGCGCGACTGCTCGACGGCCTGCTGCGACACCATCCCGCTGGCCGCCAGGCTCTCCTGGCGGCGCACATCGGCCTGCGCCTGCGCGAGCTGCGCCTGGGCCTGCGCGACCTGCGCCTCGACGACCTGCACGTTGGCCTGCGCGGCGCCGAGACTGGCGCGCAGCGCGCTGTCCTCCAGGCGCGCGAGCACCTGGCCCTGCTTGACGCGATCGCCCTCTTCGATCAGCACCTCGACCAAGGTGCCGGTGATCTGCGTCGAGACCGTCGCGCGGCGCCGCGCCGTGACGTACCCGGTGGCCTGCAGCACCGCGTTGCCCGCGCCGGGGCTGCCGGGCGCCACCGCCGCAGCAGTCTGCACCTCGACGGGCCGCGCGCCCAGGAACCACCAGAGTCCCCCGCCGATCAGCGCCGCCACGATCGCGGCGGCCAGCAGCCACCACAGCCAGCGCGGCGGTCCGCTGCTTTCGGGCTCGCGGTGTGCGCCCTCTATGCGCAACTGGTTCAGCAGATTTCCGTCGATGTTGCTCAACTCATCTCCTGTCATCGCCCGCGCGATCTCCGCGCGCTGGCAAGCCCTCGTGAGGCCCGTGAGGCGCCGCATCATACAGGGGCACATCGCGGCCCCGAGATGAGGGCCGGCCTGTCACAAAACTGTGATCTGCGATTGCGACGATGGCCGGCTTTCGAGCGAGAACCCCCACCCGCCACCGAGGATCCGCATGCCGCAACCCCAACGACTCACAACCCGCTCCACTGCCCTCGCCGCTGCGCTCGTCGCGATCGGCGCCATCGCCGTGTCGACCCACGCGGCCGCGATCGACCTGGTGGCGATCGGCAAGCTGCCGGGCACCGCCAGCGACTACTCCGGCCTGAGCTACACGCTCGAGAACGGCGTGCGCGCCGACCTGCTGGGCGGCCTGGGCTCCGGCCTCGCGTGGGCCGGCGGCAGCACCTTCCTCGCGCTGCCCGACCGCGGCCCGAACGCGGTCACCTGGGAAGCGAGCCTCGACAACACGACCAGCTACGTGCCGCGCTTCCACACGCTGAACCTCGAGCTCGTGCGCCAGCCCGATGCCGCGACCGGCCTGCCGTTCACGCTGACGCCGACCCTGCTGCGCACGACGCTGCTGTACAGCGAACGGCCGCTGACCTACGGCGGCACGGTGGACGGCTACGCTGCAACGCCGCAGATCAACCACCGCGGCCACTTCTACTTCTCCGGCCGCTCCGACAACTTCCGCGCGAGCAGCACGTCGGCCGACACGCAGGACGCGCGCTTGGACCCCGAAGGCATCCGCGTCTCGCGCGACGGCCGCAGCGTCTACATCTCCGATGAATACGGGCCGTACCTGTACGAGTTCGACCGCGCGAGCGGCGAGCGGCTGCGCGCGTTCAAGTTGCCGGCGCGGCTCGCGGTCGCGCACAAGTCGGCGGTCGGCGCGACCGAGATCTCGGGCAACACCACCGGCCGGGTCGCGAACAAGGGCATGGAAGGCCTCGCGATCTCGCCCGACGGCAAGACGCTGTTCGGCTTCGTGCAGAGCCCGCTGATCGAAGACGGCGGCGACGGCGGCCGCGCGAACCGCATCGTCAAGGTCGACATCAAGACCGGCGCGGTCTCGCAGTACGCCTACGACAACTACCTCGCCGACAAGTCCAAGGCCTACAACAGCAGCGAGGTGCTCGCGCTGAACGACCACGAGCTGCTCGTGCTCGAGCGCGACGGCAAAGGCCTGGGCGACGACAGCAAGGCCGACGTCAAGCGCCTCTACAAGGTCGACCTCGCCGGCGCCCAGGACGTGTCGGCGCTGACCGGCGAAGCGGCGCTGCTCGCGAAGGCGCCCGCGAAGACGCTGTTCCTCGACATCGCGGCTGCGCTGAAGTCCGCCGGGCTCGCGAACACGCAGATCCCGGCCAAGCTCGAGGGCATGGCCTTCGGCGAGGACGTCGTCGTCGACGGCATCGTCAAGCACACGCTGTACATCGGCAACGACAACGACTTCCTCGCGGTCACGCCGGGCGGCAGCACGAACCCGAACCAGTGGTTCGTCTTCACGTTCACGGCCGACGACCTGGGTGGCTCGACGTTCGCGAACCAGAAGATCAAGCGCCCGCACTGGCACGGCGGCTGGGGTCGCGGCTGGGACCACGACGACGACCGCGACGACTGAGCCACCACACATCGCCGCCCGCCGCGGCGAACAGTCGATCAGGACCCCGCGTGATGCGCGGTCCAGTCGCGAACCTGGGCGACGACCCATTCGGCGTCGTCCAGCGGCAGGTCGTGGCCGGCCCACGGATGAGTCGCGAGCGCGCAATCCCAGGCGCGCGCCAGCGCCATCGAGCAGCGGCTGTCGACGAGCCCGTCGCGCGCGCTCGCCAGCAGCAGCACGGGTTCGCACGGCCGCGCCCGCGGTGCGCGAAAGCGCGCCGCGGCCCACAGCTGCCGCAGCGCGTTGGCGGCGGAGACCGGGCACTCGCGGCGATACG
>DATEFR010000769.1:0-2322 GCA_035280545.1 Burkholderiaceae bacterium
AGCGCCTGCGCGCGCTGTGCGAGGCCGTGCTGGTCGACCCGACCCGCCATGCGACGCTGGACGGCTGGGCACGCGACAGCGGCGCGAGCCCGCGCACGGTCGCGCGGCTGTTTCGCAGCGAGCTCGGGACGTCGTTCGCGCAGTGGCGGCACCAGGTGCTGCTGGCGCGTGCGGTCGCGCTCGCCGCGCGCAAACGGCCGATGGCCGCGATCGCCGCCGAGCTCGGTTATGCGAGCCCGAGCGCGTTCAGCGCGATGGTGCGCCGCTCGGTCGGCGCGCCGCCGCGGGTCTTCTTCGGCAGTTGAAGCCGATACGGCTTTTGCTATCGCAGCGCACCCATCAGGCACAGCACGCAACCGCTTGCAACGCATTGCTTCGAGGGGTTGGCTCGCCTTCGGGTTGTGCCTAGACTGGAATGGTCGAGAGCCGCCTCAGGGCCGCGCGCAGCGACAACAACAAGCAACAACCGCGACGACGCGCCGGTCGCATCACCGCCAGTAGAGGGGACAACTTGCTCACGTCATTGTTCGGTGACCTCGGGCCGGGCCCGGGTAGTTCCAAGCGCAGGCTGCAGCGCGCCAGCCCGAGCGACGAGAACCCCGACGCGGGTTTCGCCGCGACGGCGATTCTGGAAAGCGTCGCGACCGAGCTGAACGCAAGCGGCCAGATGATCGACCGGCATTCGCACGACCTGGTCGTCAGCGGCTCGCCCGCCCAGGCGATCCGCGAGCAGTTCGCGACGACACGCGCCGACCTCGGGAAGGCCACCTCGATGATCACGCTGCTCGACCCGGCGGGCGCGTGGGCCGCCGCGGTGGTCAAGGCGCTGTCGGATGCCGGCGGGCGCCCGATCGAGCGGCTCAACCTGCGCGAGGCGACGACGCTGCGCACGCTCGCGACCATCGAGCGAACCACGCTCGTGCGGCGCCACGAGGACACCTTGCGCATCGTGCACGCCGAAGTGCGCGCCCCCGGCGCCGAGAACGCCGAGATTCCGGTCGCGCTGATGGAGCGCAGCCACCTGACGACCGTGATCATCGGCCCGCTGCAGCCGCATTCGATAGACGCGCTGCTGGAGGCCCTCGCGAACGCAACCCGGCTGCCGACCTGGCGCTGCCCCAACCTGTTGTTCATGCTGCCGCCGAACGCGGTGTGGATCGCCAACAAGATCGGCACGGTCGCATGGCCGGGCCGCTTGCGGGTGCACGTGCTGAGCGAGTCGCTGACGGGTGCCTCGGCAGTCTGGAACGCGATGCTGGGCCTGTGGAACCAGGTGAAGAGCCAGCCCGGCTGGGACAAGGCCGCCACCGCCGGCGACGATGCGGCCGCTGCCGGGCCGCTGGCCGAGATGCGCGTGACGCACGACGTGCTGGACCCGACGCGCGCCAAGCGGGCACTGGCCGGCATGGCGCTGCTCGACGGCCTGCTCGGCTGCGCCGTGGTCGATGCCGGCACCGGACTCGTGCTGGCGCGCGAGTCGGGCGGGCCGCGCGAGGCGCTGCGGCCCGAGGTGCCGGTCGACCTGGATCTGGCGGCCGCCGCAAGCGCCCAGGTGCTGCGTGCGCATCGCCAGGCTGCACGCCAGATGGGAATGCCCGACGCGATCGAGGAGCTGATGACCTGCGCCGGGACGCGCCAGCAGGTGATCCGCGCGGTGACGCGACATCCCGGGCTGTTCCTGATCGCGCTGCTGGAGAAGCACCGGACCAATCTCGCGCTGGCACGCTTCCAGTTGATGGAAGCGGAGCGCGCACTGTTGTGATCGAATCAGCCGTCGAGTGAAGCGATGAACAAGAACGAATTCGAGCTGGTGCACAACCACCACGAGCGGGCCGTGTTCGCTGCGGTCGCGGAAGGGGCCGCGCGCTTCCCGGCCGTCGAGGCCAAGAACCTGCTCGCCGATGTCGCCTGCGTCGCGCTGAATCGGCTGCCGCCGCGCTACATCCGCCACGAGGTCGACTTCGCGTTCTACCTCAGCGACGCCGAACGCCACGAGAACCAGGTGGCTGTCGAAGAAGCGGTCAACTTCGCGTTCGAGTTCGTTCAGGCGCGCGCGGCGATGCGGGCTCGCTAGGGCCTCTGTTAACGCGCCGAAGCCACCCCACGGTTCGCGAGCGCATCGGCGCGCTCGTTGCCGACGTCGCCCGAGTGCCCTTTGACCCAGCGCCACTCGACGTGGTGCAGGTTGCGCAGCGCGTCCAGCCGCTGCCAGAGCTCGGCGTTCTTCACCGGCTTCTTGTCGGCCGTCTTCCAGCCGCGCACCTTCCACCCGTGGATCCACTCGGTGATGCCCTTGCGCACGTATTCGCTGTCGGTGTGGAT
>DATEFR010000770.1:0-3409 GCA_035280545.1 Burkholderiaceae bacterium
ATGGCGCTGCGCGCAGGCGTAGTCGTTGAAGTCGTGCGCGCCGGTGCTCTTCACGGCGCCCGAGCCGAACTCGCGGTCGACGAAATCGTCGGCGATGATCGGAATCTTGCGGTCGCACAGCGGCAGGTCGACGAACTTGCCGACCAGGTGCCTGTAGCGCTCGTCCTCCGGTTGCACGGCCAGCGCGCCGTCGGCCAGCATGGTCTCGGGGCGCGTCGTCGCGATGTGCATGCCGCGCACGGGCTGGCCGTTCGCGTCGGGCTGCGGGCCATCGCTGAACGGGTACAGGATGTGCCACATGAACCCGTTGCGTTCCTCGTTGACCACCTCGAGGTCCGAGACGGCCGACTTCAGCACCGGATCCCAGTTGACCAGCCGCTTGCCGCGATAGATCAGGCCCTGCTCGTAGAGCTGCACGAAGGTGTCGGTAACGACGGTCGAGAGCTTCTCGTCCATCGTGAAGTACTCGTGCGACCAATCCACGCTCGCGCCCATGCGGCGCATCTGCTGCGTGATCGTCGAGCCCGACTGCTGCTTCCATTCCCAGACCTTCGCGACGAAGTTCTCGCGGCCCAGGTCGTAGCGGCTCTTGCCCTGCTGCTCGAGTTGGCGTTCGACGACGATCTGCGTCGCGATGCCGGCGTGGTCGGTGCCCGGCACCCACAGCGCGTTGAAGCCGCGCATCCGGTGGTAGCGCGTCAACGCATCCATGATGGTCTGGTTGAACGCGTGCCCCATGTGCAGCGTGCCGGTGACGTTCGGCGGCGGCAGCTGGATGCTGAACGAGGGCTTGGACGCATCCAGCGTCGGCGCGTACAGGCCGCTCTGTTCCCAGAGCGGTGCCCAGCGCGCTTCGATCGCGCCGGGCTCGAACGATTTGGCGAGTTCGGTCATAAGGACCGAATTGTAGGTGGCTCCCCTACATGAGCAGGTGCTCGCCCGCGTTGTCCCCGCCCAGGATCACGTAGTTGACCTTGCGGATGTCGGCGAGCTTGGTGCCGCCGGCGTACGAGATCGAGCTCTGTACGTCTTCCTGCATCTCGCGCAGCGTGTCGGCCAGGCGGCCCTTGATCGGCTCGAGGATGCGCTTGCCTTCGACGTGCTTGTACTCGCCCTTGTTGAAGTCCGAGGCCGAGCCGTAGTACTCCTTGAACAGCTTGCCGTCGACCTCGACCGTCTGGCCGGGCGACTCCTCGTGCCCGGCGAACAGCGAACCTATCATCACCATCGAGGCGCCGAAGCGCACGCTCTTCGCGATGTCGCCGTGATCGCGGATGCCGCCGTCGGCGATGATGGGCTTGGTCGCGACGCGCGCGCACCACTTCAGCGCCGAGAGCTGCCACCCGCCGGTGCCGAAGCCGGTCTTCAGCCGCGTGATGCAGACCTTGCCGGGGCCGACGCCGACCTTGGTCGCGTCCGCGCCCCAGTTCTCGAGGTCGATCACCGCTTCGGGCGTCGCGACGTTGCCGGCGATCACGAACGCCTTGGGGAGCTTCTTCTTGATGTGATCGATCATCTTGTGCACGCTGTCGGCGTGGCCGTGCGCGATGTCGATCGTGATGTAGTCGGCGCCGACGCCGTCGGCCGCGAGCCGGTCGATCACCGCGTAGTCGGGCGGCTTCACGCCCGAGCTGAGCGAGACGAACAGCCCCTTGTCGCGCATCTTCCTCGCGTAGGCGACGTTGTCGATGTCGAAGCGGTGCATCACGTAGAAGTAGCCGTTGGCGGCGAGCCATTCGGTGATCGGCTCGTCGACCACCGTCTTCATGTTCGCCGGCACGACCGGCAGCTTGAACTGGCGCTCCCCGAACTGCGTGCCGGGGTCGCATTCGCTGCGGCTGGCGACGCGGCACTTGCGCGGCAGCAGCAGGATGTTGTCGTAGTCGAAGATTTCCATCTGGTTGGCTCCAAAGAGTTCAAACGATGAGCGCTTGACTTGGAACCCGGCCAAATGAAAAACCGGACGCCAAAATTTGGGCCCGGTGGCGCATTTTACGCGGCTGGAATGCCCTTGTCGCCGGCTGTGGCGGTTTGCGTGCCGGCGAGCGCCGATGCGGGCGCCGGCAGCGCCGACGCCGCCGCGAAATCCACGCTCGAGCGCCGCCCCACGCTCGCCCCATGCTCGGCCAGCCAGCGCAGCGTGCGCTGCCGGCCGAGGTCGCGCAGGCGCTCGAGGAACGGCAGGTGCGCGATCATGCGCGTCTCGGGCTTGAGGTCGTGCAGTTCGCCGTCGCCGTCGATCAGGTGGGTGCGCAGGCGGCGCAGCCGCAGCTCGATCCGGCCATGCGGCCACACCGCGGCACGCGCCTCGGCCATCGCATCGCCCAGCAGCGTGGCCTCGCGCAGGAAGCTCGCGTTGAACGCGAACTCGAGGGCGCGGTCGCGGATCTCCTCGGCGCTGACCGGCGCGCGCTCGAAGCGGCGCGGGATCAACGTCACCGCGAGCAGGTCGCGGATCCCGCTGCGCGCCAGGGGGAAGAGCGCGGGGTTCGCGCTGTAGCCGCCGTCCCAGTACGGCTCGCCCTCGATCGTCACCGCGTGGTGCAGCGTCGGCAGGCAGGCGCTCGCGAGCAGCGCGGACAGCGTCAGGTCGCGGTTGTCGAACAGCCGCAGACGGCCGCTGTTCGCATGGGTCGCCGCGATGTGCAGACGGATGCGGCCACGCTCGCGCAACGCATCGAAATCGATCTGCTCGGCCAGCAGTTCGCGCAGCGGATTCACCCCCAGCGGGTTGAACTGGTACGGCGAGAACATCCGCATCCACGCGATCGCGGTGCGCGCTGCCGGCGCGAGCTCCGGGTGCTCGGCCGAGCCGGTCGTCACCGCATCGAACGGCACCTGCGTGCCGACCGCGGTCCACAGCCGGGCCAGCGCCTCGCGCGCGCCGGCGCGACCGCCCTGCAGCGTGCCGTGCGCGAGCGCGACCGCGTTCAGCGCGCCGGCACTGGTGCCGCTGATTGCGGCAATCGGCCAGTCGGTGGACGCGAGCAGCGTATCCAGTACGCCCCAGGTGAATGCGCCATGTGCGCCGCCGCCTTGCAAGGCGAGCGCGAGCGGTGCGGCGGCGGGCGACGCCGAGAACGGATTGAACCAGGCCATGCGAGCAAGCGAACGAAACGCGACACGGTAGCAAAGTCGTGTGTGCACTTTTGTTGCGGGAGGCAAATCGAGACCGGATTCGATCGACTCCTAGAATCGGCCGATGCCTTCGACGCCCACGACGACGTCCTTCCCACCCTCGTTGGACGCCGCGACGAAGCGCTTGCTACCCTGGGTCGTCGCGATCGCGTTCTTCATGCAGACGCTGGACGGCACGATCCTGAACACGACGCTGCCGACGATGGCGCGCGATCTCGGCGAGAGCCCGCTGCGCATGCAGTCGGTCGTGATCGCGTACATGCTGACGGTG
>DATEFR010000771.1:0-8534 GCA_035280545.1 Burkholderiaceae bacterium
TCGGCGACCGCGATGCCCATGCGCGTGCAGGTCTCGACGTCGATGTGCGAGCCGATGCGGCCGGTCTGCGAGATCAGCTTGAGCTTGGGCAGCTTCTCGAGCAGCGCCTTGGGGAACTGCGTGCGCTCGCGAATCAGCACCAGCACGTCGGCGTCGCGCAGACGTACCGACAGTTGCCCGATGCCCTTGACGGTGTTGGTGAAGACCTTGGCGTTGAGCGGCTCCATCATGCTCGCGCACTTGAGCTTGCGGACCGCATCCTGGTAGTCGTCGAGGATGATGATGTTCACCCGGAGCATTGTGCACGCCCGGACGAGCCCCTGTAGGATCGTCGGTTCGAACCCACACGACGGAGACTCTCCCATGTCCATCACGATGCACTCGGCCAGCGTGCCGGTGTTCCTGCGCATGTTCAACAACATGAACGTCTGGCTCGACAAGGCCGAGGCGCATGCGCAGGCCAAGAAGTTCGACACGGCCAACTACCTGAGCGCGCGGCTTGCGCCCGACATGCTGCCGTTCGTGCGGCAGATCCAGATGGCCGCCGACGCGGCGAAGTTCGCGGTCGCGCGGCTGGCCGGCATCGACGCGCCGAAGTTCGAGGACAACGAAACCAGCTTTGCAGAGCTGCGCGAGCGCATCGCGAAGACGGTTGCGTTCGTCAAGTCGGTCTCGGCCGAGCAGATCGACGGCACCGAAGACAAGGACATCGCGCTGCCGCGCCGCGACGGCACCTTGGTGATCAAGGGCGAGCCGTACCTGAAGCACTTCGTGCTGCCGAATTTCTACTTCCACATGACGACCGCGTATGCGCTGTTGCGTCACAACGGCGTCGAGCTGGGGAAGATGGATTTCCTCGGCGCGCTGAAGTCCTGAACGAGAGGAGCATCGAGTTGCTGGGAATACACGATCTGCCGCTGTTCCTGACGGCGGCGTTGCTCGTCAACCTGACCCCCGGGCCGGACATGCTGTTCGTGATCGGCAGCAGCGCCGCGCACGGGCGGCGCGTCGGCCTCTATGCGGCGCTGGGTGTCGGGCTGGGTTGCATGCTGCACATCGCGCTCGCGGCGCTCGGGTTGTCGGCCTTGCTGGCCGCGTCGGCGACCGCATTCAGCGTCGTCAAATGGGTAGGCGCCGCATACCTGGTGTGGGTCGGGATCGCGATGCTGCGCCAGCGGGCGCGGCCTCCGGTCGCGGCGGCACAGATGCCCCATGGCGCATCGCGCGAGACGGCGTCGAACGGTGCGGCAGGGCGCGCCTTCTGGCAAGGCGCAGCGACCAATGCCTTGAACCCGAAGGTCGCGCTGTTCTTCCTCGCGTTCCTGCCGCAGTTCATCGCGCCGGGCGGCGAAGGTCAGGGGCTGGCGTTCGTGGCGCTGGGCATGCTGTTCAACTTCGGCGGTGCCCTGGTCAACGGTGCGGTGGCGCTCGCGACTGGCACGGCGCGTGAACGCTGGGCCGGTGCGCCGGGTGCCGGCAGGGTGGGTGCCTGGCTGCAGCGTGCCGCAGGGGCGCTGTTCGTCGGGCTGGGCGTGAAGCTGGCGTTCAGCTCGCGTTGACAGCAGGCGGGGCCGGCGACGGCCCATCGGCACTCAGACCTGCCCGAACAACGCCTTGCGCTGTGCCGTGTACTGCCACCACGGCGCAGCGGGTGCGCCGCGCATGAAGTCGGTGGCGGCCATGAAGGTGTCGAGCACGCACGGGTCCTGGCGCCGGCCGGTCGCGGCGCACAGCTTCTGGTAGAGCACGAACGCGTCCTTGCCGCGCAGGTCCTGAGGGTGCTCGATGCCGATCAGGCGCAGGTCGGCGGCGAGCGACGGGCCGATGTTCGGCAACTGCTCCAGCGTTCGGCACTCGGCGGCGCTGGCTGCCTTGGGCGCCTTGATGGTGGCCGTGGAGGGCTTGCTGGTCGTCATCATGGCGTCATCGTGATGGTCGTCACGGAACCTCGCCGCGCGGTCACATCAGCATGTTGTTGCGGATCAGCCCGACCGCGAGGCCCTCGAGCTCGAACTCGATGTCGCTGCTGCCGTTGGTCGGCACGACGATGGTTTCGAAGTCGGGGTTCTCGGGGATCAGCTCGATGCTGGTGCGGGTGCGGCGGAAGCGCTTGACCGTGACCTCGTGGTCCAGGCGCGCGACGACGATCTGGCCGTTCTTCGCGTCTTTCGCCTTCTGCACCGCGAGCAGGTCGCCGTCCATGATGCCGGCATCGCGCATGCTCATGCCGCGCACCTTCAGCAGGTAGTCGGGGCGGCGTGCGAACAGGCTCGCCTCCATCAGGTAGGTCTGGTCGATGTGCTCCTGCGCGAGGATCGGGCTGCCGGCCGCGACCCGGCCGATCAGCGGCAGCGAGAGCTGCGCGAGGCTGGGCAGCGGCAGGCTGAACTGCTTGCCGCGGGACTCGTTCAGCGCGCGCAGCGTGTCGGAGCGCAGCCGGATGCCGCGCGACGTGCCGCCGACCAGTTCGATCACGCCCTTGCGGGCGAGCGCCTGCAGGTGCTCCTCGGCGGCGTTGGCGGATCGGAATCCGAGCTCGGTGGCGATCTCGGCGCGGGTCGGCGGGGCGCCGGTGCGCTCGATGGCGCTTTGCACCAGGTCGAGAATCTGCTGCTGGCGGTCGGTGAGCTTGGGTTTCTCTTGCATGAGCGGCCTTCCTGCGCGAGTTTTTCCTCGATGATGGAGAGCGTGCCCACGCATCGAGTGCGTGGCTGGCAATCCATCCAGTCCTGTATTTTCATCCAGCCTTACAAAAAATGCAAAGCAGTTCAGCGCCTGCCTCCGTGCCCGTCATCGTCATCCTCGGCACCGGCGGCACGATTGCCGGCACCGCGGCGAGCGCCGGCGACAACGTCGGCTACACCGCGGCGCAGCGCGGTGTCGAACAACTGGTCGCGGCGGTGCCGCAGCTCGCCGCCACGCCGATCGAGACCGAGCAGGTCGCGCAGCTCGACAGCAAGGACATGGGCTACGCGGTCTGGCTCCAGCTCGCGCAGCGTGTCGCGTTCCATCTGGCGCGGCACGAGGTCGGCGGGATCGTCATCACGCACGGCACCGACACGCTCGAAGAGACCGCGTGGTTCCTGCAGCGCGTGCTGGGGCCCGCCAAGCCGGTCGTGCTGACCGGCGCGATGCGGCCGGCGACCTCGCTGCACAGCGACGGACCGCAGAACGTGGCCGATGCGGTCGCGGTCGCGCGCGCGCCGGGCGCGCGGGGTGTCGTGGTCGCCTTCGCCGGGGCGGTGCATGGCGCACGCGACGTGCGCAAGGTTCATCCGTATCGGGTCGATGCGTTCGGCTCGGGCGATGCCGGCCCGATCGCGCGTATCGAGGAAGGGGCCTTGCGAGGCCTGCGCGAGTGGCCGCGGGCCGGCGGCGAGCTTGGGGTCGCGGGCTTGCCGGATGATGCGAGCGCCTGGCCCTGGGTCGAGATCGTGACCAGCGGTGTGCAGGCCGATGGCGCCGCGGTGCGTGCGCTGGTCGCGGCCGGCGTGCGCGGCCTGGTCGTCGCGACGACGGGCAACGGCACTGTGCGGACCGAGCTGGAGAGCGCGCTGCGTGCCGCGCAGCAGCAAGGCGTGGCGGTACTGCGTGCCACGCGCTGCCTCGATGGCCGCATCGTCGGCGGGGCATCGGCCGATGACCCCGCGGCGCTGCCATCGGCTGCCGACCTGACGCCGGTCAAGGCGCGCATCGAGTTGATGCTGAGCCTGCTTGAGGCTGCTTGACCCAAGCAGCCGCTCTTCTGTTGCCGACCCGTTCGCGCTGAGGTATCGAAGCGCTCTCGCAGCAGGGCTTCGATACCTCAGCCCGAGCGGGCCAGTGCGCGGGGCTCGATGCCCCGCGCAATGTCCAGGTCAGGCGACCGCCAGCGTGACCTCGATGTTGCCGCGGGTCGCGTTCGAGTACGGGCAGACCTGGTGTGCGGCGTGCACGAGCTTCTCGGCCGCGGTGCGCTCCAGGCCCGGCACCGTCACGGTCAGCGCGACCTGGATGCCGAAGCCCGCGGGGATGGGGCCGATTCCGACATCGGCCTTGATGGACGTGTCGGCCGGCAGCGCGATCTTCTGCTGGCCCGCGACGAACTTCATCGCGCCGATGAAACAAGCCGAATAGCCCGCCGCGAACAGCTGCTCCGGGTTCGTGCCGACGTTGCCGGCGCCGCCCAGCTCCTTGGGCGTGGTCAGCTTCAGGTCGAGCACGCCGTCGGACGACTTGGACGTGCCCTCGCGGCCGCCGGTCGACGTCGCATGCGCGGTGTAGAGGACTTTTTCGAGCTTCGTGGTCATCGTGATCTCCTGGTTGTCACGGGTGGGGTGGAAGAGTCGAACGACTCGGCATTCGCCGATTCGTCATTGCTGTGCGCGACCATCCGGTCGCGCAAGGTTTGCAGTTGTGTCGTCAGCGCGATCAACTCGGGCACGCTGCAGCCGGTGGACTGCGCGAGCTCGACCGGGACGTGCGCGGCCTTGCGGCGCAGCGCGCGGCCGCTGGTCGTCAGCGTGACGATCACGCGGCGTTCGTCGGCCGCATCGCGGGTGCGCGCTATCCAGCCGGCGGCCTGCATGCGCTTGAGCAGCGGCGTCAGCGTGCCCGAGTCGAGGAACAAGCGCGCACCGAGCTCGTTGACCGTGATCGCGTCGGTCTCCCACAGCACCAGCAGGACCAGGTACTGCGGGTAGGTCAACGCGAGCGGCGCGAGCAGCGGCTTGTAGAGCTTGGTCATCGCCAGCGACGTCGAATACAGCGCGAAACACAGCTGGCGGTCCAGACGCTGTAGGTTGTCGGTGGCGGCACGCGAGTTCATGGCACGTATGGTATCTAGATAGCGATCAATTAAATTGTGAACAATTTAATTCCGAGCAACGACTGGGGAATTGCCGATGCGTGCCGGCCCGAGAGGCGGAAAAGTGCGATGGTGTCAGGACGCCAGCTCGATCGGTTGCTGGACCCGCGGCAGGCACACGGTGAAGCGACTGCCGAGTCCGGGCTCGCTCGCGACTTCGACGCTGCCGTCCATTTGCCCGACCAGCATCTTGACGACGGCGAGCCCGAGCCCGGTGCCGGGCACGTCGCGCGTCTTCGTCAGCCGCTTGAACGGCTGGAACAGCTCGGTCATCTCGGCCGCCGTCAGGCCCGCGCCTTCGTCGGCGATGTCCAGGCACAGGCGGTGTCCCAGGTCGCGGCAGCTGATCGTCAGGCGGCCGCGGCGGCGGTTGTACTTGCAGGCGTTGCTGAACAGGTTGACCAGCACCTGCTGCAACCGGCGCGGATCGGCCAGCACCGGCGCGAGCCGCTCGGGGAGCTCGTTGCGCGCTTCGATCTCGAAGCTGCGGCGCTCCGGCTCGATCAGCGCCAGGCTGGCATCGACCACGGCGCGCAAGTCGGTGGGCTCGGTGCGCACGGCGAGCTGACCCGAATCGATCGAGGTGATGTCCAGCACGTCGTCGACCAGATGCAGCAGATGCCACCCGCTGTCGAGCAGCAGCTTCATGCGCTCGGCCTGGCGCGGCGTCAACGGCTCGTCGGTGTCCATCTCGATCACCTGCGCGAAGCCGAGGATCGCGTTCAGCGGCGTGCGCAGTTCATGGCTGAGCCGCGACAGGAACTCGATTCGCGCCCGCGCGGTGCGCTCGGCCGCTTCCTTCTCGAGCTGGACCGACGCCCGCGTCACCTCGTCGGTCACGTCGCGCAGCAGCCCGATCACCTGAGGGCTGTCGGTCGGGCGCTTCTTCTTCGAGACATCGGGCTCGCGCACCGCACCGATAGACTCGATGTGCCGGACCTGGCCGTCCGCGCGCATCAGCCGGTAGCGGCTGCGCAGCGGCTCGCCTTCGCGGCCCGACGAGCGCTTCAGCCCGGCGATCCGTTCGCGGTCGTCCGGATGGATCAGCGCATCGACCTCGGCGCGAGGCACCGGCCGCGGCGGTTCGGCCAGCGTCGCGTCGGATGCGTGGTTCGAGTTCCCGCCCGCGTTGCGTGCGCCGTCGGCGAGACCGCAGATCCGGCGCGCACGGGCATCGAGCTCGACCGAGTCGCTGTCGGGATGCCAGACGTACAGGCCGATGTTCGCGGCATCCGCGGCGAGCTGCCAGCGCTTGTTCACGTCCTCCAGCGCCCGCTGCTGCGCGAACCGCGTGCGCAGCGACGCCATCGCGAACCCGGCACCGCCCAGTGCGAGGCCGAGTGCCAGCACGAGGCTGGCGATGGTCAACGTCGTCTCGACGATGCGCGAGGCGCGGCCCAGTGCGTTCAGGAAACGCGTCTCGGCGGCGGCCAGCTCCGACTCGAGACGATCGAGCTCGCCCATCAGCGCGCCCATCGCGGCCGGGCGCGGGTCCAGCTCGGCCTGCGTGCAGACGCGTTGTCCGAGCAGACGCAGCTGCTCGATCAACGCATCGCCCAGCTGCCACTCGGTGATCGCGTCGTGCACCGGCGGCATCGAGCGGAAGTTCAGGTACAGGTGGATCATGCCGTCGATGTCGGCGGCCGCGTTGCCGCCGCGCAGGAAGCCGGCGGTGGCGCCTTCGAGGTCGGGCGGCGACGCGTCGAGCGCGAGGCGGGCCTCGTGGTCGCCTAGCGGCACCTCGAGCAGCTTGTCGAGCCGGCCGCAGTCGGCGCTCGGCTGGGTCCGCAGGAACGCGATCGCGCGGCTGCGCGACTTCGACCACAGGCTTTCGCCGCCGACATACGCGCGGGCGGCCGACAGCGCGTGAAAGCCGCCGACGCTGATGGCGACCAGCGTGATCGCCGCCACCGCCAGTGGCCCCAGCACGCGCAGGTACACCGTTCGATCGGAGCGCTCACCCGCCATGCATGAACCCCGAAGGGATGACGAACGGAATGTAGCGGCAATCAGCGGCTTGTCGTGGCTTCAGACGCCCCTAGAACATCGAGTTCTGTGCTGAGTTCCAGCCAGCGCGACTCGAGCGTGTCGATCTCGTCGCCGAGCTGCTTCAGGCGGCGGCCGTGTTCGGCGCGTTGGTCGGGGCTCAGGTCGGGCTGCGCGAGGGCGGTTTCGAGCGTTTCGCGGTCGCTCATCAGCACGCCCAGCCGGTTGTCGATGCGGTTCAGCTCTTTGCGCAGCGGCTTCATCGCCTCGGCACGCTGCTGGCGCGCAGCCGCCGCGGCCTTGCGGTCGTCCTGCGGGCGCGAGGTCGTCGTCCCGGCGGGCGCCCGATTCGAGGCGGCGGCCCCGGCCTTCGCCTGCTCCGCTTGCGCGCGCTCCTGGGCGAGCTGCGCCTTGCTGCGCTCGAGCAGCCAGCGCTGGTAGTCGTCGAGGTCGCCGTCGAACGGCTTCAGCGCGCCGTCGGCGACCAGCCAGAACTCGTCGCAGACTTCGCGCAGCAGCGCGCGGTCGTGGCTGACCAGCATCACGCTGCCGTCGAACTCGTTCAGCGCCATCGACAGCGCCTCGCGGGTCGTCAGGTCCAGGTGATTGGTCGGCTCGTCGAGCAGCAGCAGGTTGGGGCGCTGCCAGACCAGCATCGCGAGCACCAGCCGCGCCTTCTCGCCGCCCGAGAGCGTGCCGACCGGCTGCGTGACCATGTCGCCGACGAAGCGGAACGAACCGAGGAAGTCGCGCAGCTCCTGCTCGCGGCCCGGCGGGCCGACGTCGCGTGCCAGCCTCACCATGTGCATCAACGGGCCGTCGGCAAGCGACAGCACGTCCAGCTCCTGCTGCGCGAAGTAGCCGATCGACAAGCCCTTGCCTTGCGTGATCGTACCGGCGAGCGCCGCAATGTCTCCGGCGACCGTCTTCACGAAGGTCGACTTGCCCTGGCCGTTCGCGCCGAGGATGCCGATGCGCTGGCCGGCCAGCACGGAGCGTTCGATGTTGCCGACGATGCGCGTGCGCGCGGCGCCGTCGTCGCTCGTGTAGCCGCAGGCGACGTCGGCGAACGCGAGCATCGGGTTCGGCAGGCTGAGCGGCTCGCGGAACTCGAACTGGAAGTCGCTCGCGGTCAGCACCGGCGCCAGCTTCTCCATGCGCGCGAGCGCCTTCACGCGGCTTTGCGCCTGGCGGGCTTTCGTCGCCTTGGCCTTGAAGCGGGCGATGAACTTCTGCAGGTGCGCGATGCGTTCCTGCTGTTTCACGTAGTTGGTCTGCGCCTGCTCGAGCCGCTCCGCGCGCATCTCCTCGAACGCGGTGTAGTTGCCGGTGTAGCGGGTCAGCTTGGCCTCGTCCAGGTGCAACGTGACCTTGGTGATCGCATCCAGGAACTCGCGGTCGTGGCTGATCACGAGCAGCGTGCCGTCGTAGCGCTGCAGCCAGGCCTCGAGCCAGACCAGCGCGTCCAGGTCCAGGTGGTTGGTCGGCTCGTCGAGCAGCATCAGGTCGGCCGGGCACATCAGCGCGCGGGCGAGCTGCAGGCGCATGCGCCAGCCGCCCGAGAAGCTGTTGACCGGCGCGTCGAGCTGCGCGCTCTTGAAGCCCAGGCCCAGCAGCATCGCCTGCGCGCGTGCGCGGGCGTCGAAGCCGCCGGCATCCGAGATGGCATGGTGCGCCTCGGCCATCGCGTGGCCGTCGTCGG